>CAIQAW010000021.1 GCA_903869875.1 Candidatus Nomurabacteria bacterium
TACAGCTACTGCTCTCGCTGCTAACCCAACAGACTGTGGAGCCAACCAATTTGCAACTACTATCGCTGCAAACGGAAACCTAACTTGTGCAAGTATTTCAGACGCTGATGTACCAAACAATATCACTATCGACTTAGCTACTGCTGCAACTACATTACAAACATCACGTAACATTAACGGTACAGCATTCAATGGTTCAGCTGACATCACTGTTACCGCTGCTGCAGGTACACTAACAGGTGCAACACTTAACTCAGGTGTAACTGCTTCATCACTAACTAGTGTTGGTACATTAACTGGTCTAACTATCTCTTCTACATCTGCAACTGCATTCACAGCAGGAGCTAATGGATCTACTAACCCAGCCCTAACTATCGACGCATCAACTGCATCATCTGCTACTGGTATCAAAATCAAATCATCTGCTGCAACTGGCGGTGTACTTCTAGCTGCTACATCATCAGGACTTAACGAAGCATTAAGTATCGATGCAAAGGGAACAGGTACAGTTACAATCGCTCCAACTTCTACAGGTGACATTCAATTCTTCTCATCATCTAACAAGATCACATCAGCAGGTGCACTAACAATTGCTGGTGCATTAGCTGCAACTGGTAATCTTGATACTCAAGGCACAATACAAGCTGGTTCTGGTAACATAACACTTACAGTAGCTGCCGGTACACTTGATGCTGCAACAGCTCTAACCCTAACAAGTGCCGACGGAACAGGTGGAACATCAAACGGTTCTGGTCTTGAAGTAGGTAACACTTCAGCTATTGGTCTACTCCAAGGTTGTGCAAACAATGAAATATTGAAATGGACAGACGGAACAAGTACTTGGGGTTGTGCAGCTGATGCTACTGGTGGTGGAGGTGTAACAGCTGACTCACTAGACTTCACAGAATTCTCTGACACGATGACACTCGACGCAAGCACATCTATTGCATTTGGAGCTGGAGCACTTGGACTTACATTTACAAACAATGGTAGTGGAGATGAAACACATAACCTATCATCCACAGGTGACTTCATTATCCAAGACAATGGCACACCAACTGCATCATTCTTAGATACTGGTGCTATTACATTTGCTCCAACTTCTGGAACATCACTTACTTCTACATTAGCTGGTGCTGGAACATTTACTGTGAACTCAGGTGTGACAACTGGTACGACTACAACTTCTGCACATGCACTTAACTTTAATTCTCTCACATCAGGTACTGGACTTTATACAGCATCATCCACATTAACTTCAGGACTTCTTGTTGACCTGCAAGTCTCAGGCACAGCAGCTGCAGCATCACAAACAGCATTAAATATATTAACCGCTGGTGCAACTGCATCAAATGGTATTACTACATACGGTGCGCAAATATCAAACACTCACACCAATGGAACTTCAGGAAATAACGTCGCTCTCTATTTAAATGCTAGTGGTGCAACAACTGCAAACTATGGACTTATTGTAAATGCAGGAAATGTAGGGATAGGAACAACAACACCGAATGCAGCAAAACTTGTCATTTCAACGACAGGTACTGCAGACAATCTTAATCTTGATAGTACAAGTAGTGGTGTAACTGGATTAAGTGTTGCTACTGATGGAGTAATAAAAGGATATTGGGCTTTAGCTAGAACTGGAGGGCAGTATCTTACAGATTCTTCTGCTGGAGATATGGCTTTCAGAAGTGAATCAAACAAAATTTTATTTGGACAAGGAGCCAATGCTTCAACTCTTATTGTTAGTGGAAGTAATGTAGGTATCGGAGCAATAACACCAGGTGCAGGATTACACATTATAAAAACCACAGAACAACAAAGAACTGGCTATGATGCTTCAAATTATCTTTCTACCACTGTTGGAAGTACAGGCTCTACAACTTTTGCACTTACTGGAACTTCTCCTACATTCACATTCTCTCAAGCTGCTGCATTTACTGGAGCCATTACTGCAAACGCTGGTATATCAATAGGTACACAAGCATTAACTGGATCAACAGGTATTATAAATTATACAAACTTTGATGTAGATGCATCAGGCAATACAGATATAGGTGGCATATTGACTGCTGGTTCAGGTAATATTGCACTAACAGTAGCTGCCGGTACACTTGATGCTGCAACAGCTCTAACCCTAACAAGTGCAGACGGTGCCGGTGGAACATCAAACGGTTCTGGTCTTGAAGTAGGTAACACTTCAGCTATTGGTCTACTCCAAGGTTGTGCAAACAATGAAATATTGAAATGGACAGACGGAACAAGTACTTGGGGTTGTGCGGCTGATGCTACTGGTGGCGGAGGTGTTACAGCTGACTCACTAGACTTCACTGAATTCTCAGACACAATGACACTCGACGCTTCTACATCAATTGCATTTGGTGCTGGAGCATTAGGTTTAACATTTACAAACAACGGCTCAGGAGATGAAGTACACAACCTTTCTTCAACAGGTGACTTTGTAATACAAGACAACGGCACACCAACTGCATCATTCCTCGACACTGGTGCTATTACATTTGCACCTACATCTGGACAATCATTAACTGCTACAATAGCGGGTGCAGGTACATTTACTCAAACAATATCAGGAAGTGGTAATAGTATAATAAACCTTTCTTCAACAGGTGACTTTGTAATACAAGACAACGGCACAGCCTTTGCAACATTTAATGACTCTGGCCTAATAGGTATAGGTGGTGCGCCTGTTTTAGACAATAGAATAAGTGTACTAGATACAGGCACAGCACAAACTGGCATTAAAAGTTTAGTAAATATAAACAATATTGGTGCAACTTTCGACAGTACTGCTGGCTATACTTCAGCTACAGGTGTAAATATATATACAGGGTCTACGGAGTCTGCTGGAACAAATCTTAATAACCAAGGTATCATGGCACAAGTTAATGGTGCAAGTTATAACATAGGAGGTCGTTTTTATGTAACAATCGGAAATGGACAATCCGGAGTTGTTTTTACAAATGTATTGCAAATTGATGATGGTACTGGTAATTCATCTCTTGAAGATAACGCACTTTCAAACTTTTCAACTGGTGGAACACAATACGGAGTGTATTTAAATAACAGCGGTACAGGAACAACAGAGGCAATGTATGCCTTGAATAATGAAAGTGCAGTAGCTGTAACTGCAGGTATTAAGTTTTCAAACTCCGGTGGTAACTATACTAGTTTGTTTGATGTAATGGGTACATTAATATCACCAACAGAATTTAATGTACTCGATGGTGGTATTGATTTATCTGGTTCTGAGGTTACTGGAACTCTTGCCGCTGCACGATTTGGAGCATTAACAGGTGACGTTACTACTGCAGGCGGAAGTTATGCTACAACTATTGCTAATGATGTAGTCGACTTTGCTGATATGGCAGATGCTATGACACTAGACGCATCTACATCTATTGCATTTGGTGCTGGTGCATTAGGATTTACATTTACAAACAACGGCTCAGCAAATGAAACACACAACCTATCTTCAACAGGTGACTTTGTGATACAAGATAATGGAGTGAGTTCATTTACAGTAGATGATTCTGGTAACACAGATGTCGGAGGTACTCTAACGACTGGCTCTGGAAACATTACGCTTACAGTTGCAGCAGGAACTCTAGACGCAGCTACTGCTATAACGCTCACAAGTGCCGATGGCGCAGGTGGTACTTCAACCGGTTCTGGTTTAGAAGTAGGTAACACTTCAGACATAGGTTTACTACAAGGTTGTGCAAACAATGAAATACTAAAATGGAACGACGGTACAAGTGTATGGGCTTGTGCAGCGGATGCTACTGGGGGTGGGGGTATAACAGCAGACTCGTTAGACTTTACAGACATGTCAGACACAATGACACTAGATGCAAACACATCAATAGCATTTGGTGCTGCTGCACTTGGGCTAACATTTACAAACAACGGTACTGGTAACGAAACACACAGTCTAACTTCAACGGGTGACTTTGTTATAAATGAAGCAGCTGGTGCAAATATGCAAGTTACAGCAACTGCTGCACCTACAGTAGACATGGTTGCATTAACTAATGCAGGTTTCGGTACAACCACAGCAGGTACTGATGGACTAAGTATTAACTTTGTAACAGGTGACGGAGCTAGTGTTACAAATAGCGCACTTGATATTACAGTTACAAACGGCGGTACTGCTGCGGGGGACACTGTTCGTGGTCTGACATTAAACAACGTTACACCAACAGCTGGTACTGAAGTTGGTATGTATATTGGCACTGGTTATGATTCTGATATTCAGTTTGCAGACACTGCTGCACAAATGACATTAGCAGACAATGGTACACTAGTACTTTCAGATGGCACTTCTACAACAAACGACATATTCCAAGTTGGTACATCGACTAGTCGTGGTAACGCTCTTATATATGGTGACTTAACCATTAAGGGTGGTAACATTGCTAGGAGTCTAACTGGTGTTATCGATGTGTTCGTATATGACACATCTGTCGATAATGACACTGGCGACTGGCGTAACTCTACATTGTCATTACAAATGTCTTGGGCTACAGAAACAAAAGACGACGGTCTGGGCGACCCATGTGTACTAGCAACAGACGACCGTTGTGGAACTTCAGCATTCCCTAGAAAAGCTATAATAGCAACAACTGCAACAGGACTTTACATTTTTGATGCTGCAGACAATTCGTTATGGATGAAGTTTACACAAGTAGGTACATATGCATTAGGTGCTGATACAAACAACAACCCTTCTGGTGTAGTTGCACAAAACGGTGTTGTGGTTGTGGGTACAAACGGTTCAGCTGGTACTGGTATGTATGCATTTGATTTCAAGCAAGACACAATGTACCGTTACAATACTACAAACCGCAGTCAGGCTGATGTAAACATTGGTAACAGAAACAGTGCAGCATCTTATGCAACAAATGCTGAAACTGGTTTTGCTATAATCGACAACCTTGTAAACGATGTTTCTATAAACCTACAAACAGCTTCTGCTGAAGGTTTGGGCGGTACATTACTAGCACCTGTAGACTCACAGGCTGGCCCTGTGCGTGGTACTACACTTATAGCTGCGGCAACAGATACTGGTGTGTCTATAGTAAACATGGGTAGTAGAAAAGTCGTAAACTATTCTGATGTAACAAATGACGACTACAACCAAGTTTACATAACACGTCGTGGCCGTATGTACGCAACCAACGAAACTCAGGCTCAACTAGAAGAATGGAGAGGTGTAGATACTGCTGTGGGTACAACAAATGCGAACGGTACACCTACACGTAAATACGACGAACTGTTAGCAACTGGTACACCTATAACACTGGCTGGTGCTGTGCCAACTATATCTACATCTCCTAGTGCGCTAGCTGTTATAGAACGTGGTTCGTCTGCTAAAGAAGCCGCCGCGGCTGGTCAGATAGATAGTGGAGACATTGTGTTTGTAGGTACAAGTCAAGGTCTAGCAGAAGTCCATACTTCTGGTGGTACACTACCAGCTGCATCGTGGTCTAAGATTACTACCAAGGACGGTGCTACACCATATATGGTGGGTGAAGTTCGTGCGGCGTACCTATTCGACGAAGCGGCTGGTGCAACGGCTGCACAAAGTGCCGTCGGTACTACAGGCACAACTAGTAACCCTATGGACAGTGCCAATGCAACAGCACCAACATTTGGTGGGTCTGGTATCCGTGGTGGTGCTGTTACATTTAACAACAACTCGTACCTATGTTCTGATGCCAATGCCGACGGTACTTGTGATAGTGATACTGATTTTAACGCCGCCGCTGTAGGTTTTACTGTATCACTATGGTTCAAGCACTCTGTTACAGCAGCTGCTGACACACTGTTTGAACGTTGTTATACACCAGCGGTACCTGCAGTGGCAGTGGGTTGTATCTGGGCAGGTATGACAGCAACCGGAACTATAAAAATAGGTCTAGATAGTCTTACAACATGGACATATGAAACAATATACGATGACTCGGTTACCTCAACTGCAACATTTAACGACAACCAGTGGCACCACCTAGTGTATACAAACACAGACACTGACATATGTTTGTATATAGATGGTAAACAGGCGGCTGCTTGTGACACTGCTCTAGCAGCAACAGCAACGCTCGATGCAGCACAAGTTCTAACAATAGGTGGTGCATGTAGTGGTGCAGCATGTGTAACAGGTGTAAACTTCTGGGACGGTTCTATAGATGAATTCGTTTGGAGTTCTGGTGCAACTACAACTACAGACGGTATACCAGCATCTGCTGTAAACAAACTATACCTCGATGGTAGAACACATATGGTAAGGCCTTCGGCAACAGTAACTGATGCAACTACATTTAGTTCTACAACAATAGGTGACTCTGGAGAATCATACGTGCCAAACTCATTTACTGGACTGACTTTGGAAGTTACTGGTGGTACTGGTTCCGGGCAAACACGTAATATAGTTTCTAATACTGCTACAACATTTACTGTGTACCCAGCATGGACAACTACGCCTGATACTACAACTGACTACCGTGTGGCTCCATCAAAACTATATGGTTCAACAAACTCTGTTACGTCTATTGCAGTAGATGCTCCGTCTCTAATAAACAAAACTCGCAAAATATATGTTGGTACTAGTGACGGTGCTGACGGTGGTGGTGTGTCTGTGTTTACAAACGCAGGTGCAGGTGGCCTAAAGACTGATGTATATAGTTCTGATTCTGGTGTCGCGGCGGATGACTTTGGTACTGCATGGAGTGGTGCAGGGGCAGACAACATAAGTGCTATATCTGCATATTCAGACACAGTTGCATTTGGTACAGGTGCATTTATACGAGCAGAAAGAAAAGACGTTAGTCTAAAACAAATGCAAGCTGACTACCTTGTAGCAATGGACGACATCCGTATGAACATGGTTGCGAGTGGCCTCTTTGGTGCTACACAAGACGTGCTGGGTCTAGGTCAGGGCGCCGACTTGGCCGAATACTACTATTCAAATACACCACTAGAAGCTGGTGATGTGGTTGCAATACAGCCAGACCAGCCAGCAGGTATAGGTAAATCAGAATCTAGATACCAGAAAAACCTATTAGGTGTTGTATCTACAAAACCAGGTCTAACACTTGGCCCAGTTGCAGAAAATGCATACCCAATAGCCCTTGGTGGACGTATACCAGTTAAAATTACAAATGAAAACGGCGCAGTACACACAGGCGACATGCTTACATCTGCATCTAGACCAGGATTTGCTATGAAGGCTACGACTGCAGGTGCAGTACTAGGCCGTGTAATAAACGAACCAGGAGAAATGACAGCTTGTGATGCAGCACTACCTAATATAGAAACAGCCGTTGGCGACGGCCCTGGTGTAACAGATGCAGGTACTGATGGTACAAGTAGTTCAGAAAGTAATACAACTACAGTAGTAAACAATAATGTACCCCTTTGTGGATACGCAATGTTGTTCGTAGGTCTAGGTGAATCGTTAGGTAGTAATGTAGAAACATTAGCAAAAGAATTTGGTTCAATACAAAATGGTCAAGTTACAACTAGTGGTATAACAGGTGACATCGGTACACAACAATCTATAATGGCATTCCTACGTTCTGTTAAAGAAGAACACTCTGTAAACAACACTGCACTAGAAAGTATATTTACAGACCGCATTGCTGCTGGTGTAGAAATACTAACACCAACACTATACGCAGACGATATATATACAAACAATATAAATTCAATCAACGGAAGTAGTGTTGGTCTAACATTAACTGCTGAAGGTACATTTGCTATAAAAAATAAAGACAGTCAAAAATCAGTTATAACTTTTGATGCACTTGGTAATGCAACATTTGACGGTAAAATAACAGCTTCAGAAATAGACGCTGCTAAAATAACAGGTATGGATGCAATAACAAACAGAATCAGTGCACTAGAAGCGTTGATGGGTGCAAATGCATCTGAACCAGTTACAAGCTTCCAAACAGACGCACTGGCAGTAAATGGCGACAGTAGTTTTGCAGGTCAGTCACAGTTTAACGGACTTTCATTCTTCTCTAACACAACAGCGTTCAACACAAATGTGTTGTTCGGTGGTCAAGTTGAGTTTGCAATGCCACCTGTGTTTAATAAAAACACAGCCGGATTTGCAGTTATTAAAAAAGGCACAAAGAAGGTAGACGTAGTGTTCGAAACACCATATATGATACAGCCTGTTGTAAGTTCTGCTATATCGTTTGAAGACACTGTTATACCAGCAACAGAAACTACTGCAGAAGTTACAGAAACAATGACAGACGAACAGGCAAATGAATTCTTCAATCAGGATGTTAAGTTTATGATTACAAACAAAACCGCAAAAGGCTTTACACTACGTATAAACAAAGATGCTACAACTGATATACGTTTCTCTTGGATTGCGATTGCTATAAAAGACCCAATAATATTTGAAAGTATAGTACCTGGTCTGATAATAGAACCAACACCAGAACCACTGTCTAACGAAAACCCAACTGAAGTTCCACCTACTGATGCGGGTGTAAATGCAGACACAACACCCACCACAACACCCACTACAACAGACACAACTACAAATGAAGTAGTAAGCAGTAATGCAGATACAACACCAACAGACACATCTGCTGGTGCTGTTCCTGTTGAACCAGTACAGCCTTAGATTAAACAACGTGCTACAATTAACATATTAGAAGAAGTATTGTATGAAATTATATATTTATAACAAAATAAAATACTTGCTTATTATATGTTTTTTTGTTTTTGCTGTTAAAGCAAATGCTATAACACTGGATAATACAAACTATTCTCTAGATGTATACGGTTCTGTACCCATTATAGTTGCACCACCAGCAACAGATGGATTGCTGTATATATACGATGTTGTCTCAGGTATAATGTCTATTTATTTTGATAGGTACAATGAAGGTGACGATCTAAACTACAGTAGACTTATACCAGGCCAATATTCTGTGGTGGAACTTTCTCCGTCTGCAGGTGACGAATGGGTGTGTAATTTGCCTGACCAAGAATTGTTATATAACGAATGTAAAAATTTGAGTGGTTTTGTAAATGAATTTATATTTAGAATCAAGTATGGTTCGTATGAATACGGTGGTGGTGTAGATGAACCTCCATTAAGTGTTACCATACCTATGTACCAGCCTATTGCTAGTATTGCTTCGCCAAATTCAACTGGGTTTTTTTCTAAAATAATTCCAATTGTATACAGTGTAGTAGACTATAACGACACATTTAGCGAACAAAGCAGACAACAGTATGGGCTACCTGAAAACCCAGTTAGTTTGTTTTATACAGATGTTTTTACTAGAAGTTACGATGCAGATACTTCTGATACACAGAAAAAACTTATTACCGAAGGTTTGCCTGCAACTGGTACGTATTCTTGGGACGTAAGTGGTTTGGTAGAAAAAAAGTTTTACCAAGTTATAGTACGCGCAATAGACAAGTCAGGTATGGTAGGCCAAGTAGTGTCAGAATTGTTTAATGTAGATTTAACAGCACCAAATTTTATAGTTCAAGTTAACCCTGGTGTTGTTAAAAAAGAAAAAGTTACCATAACAATAAAGTCTTCTGAAAAGCTTGTAACTATGCCAACAGTTTCTGTTACTCAGCGTGGGGCAGAACCTAAGAAAATTACAATTACAGAAGAAAATGGTGTATATACAGGATTTTACCAACCAGTAGACGGTTTCGACGGAACTGCAAGTGTGTTAGTAACAGGTACAGACTTTGCTGGGAACACGGGCAACCTTATAGTAGGTGGGGGTAATTTTACTGTAGGTATAAACCCACCAGCAAAACCTATAATATTAAAGCCATATAATAATGAAAAATCTTCTACAAATAAAATAACTATAAATGGTACTACTCGCGAAGACACCACTGTTAATGTTACTGTAAACGGAAAAGAAAAATACACCGCAAAACCAAATGACAAGGGTGAATTTGTTGTGCCTGCAGTAGTTCTAGATAAAAACAATACTAATGGTAAAAACATAATAAATATTACATCTGTAGACACATTTAGTGCTATAAGTGAACCAGTTGTTCTAACTGTCTACTATAATATTGCCCCAACAGTAAGCTTGTTAGAACAACCTAAAACTTTACTAGTTGGTAAAACAATATTATCAGTAAAAGGTAACGATGAAAACGGCGATAGTATAAGGTATACATACGAAATATCAGAAGATGTTAAAAACGCACCGTATATATGGAAAACCATTGAAAACATTCCTATAGAAAAGATAACTTTTAATACAACTAAGTATGTTGACGGAAACTATGTTTTGCGTGTTACCGCTGACGACGGTTTTACTACCGCTGTTTCTGAAACAGTTCCTGTACAAATAAAGAATGAAAGTTCTTTTTTTATCAGGTTCTACGACGGTATACATACAGTTACCAAAGATAGTCAGGTTACAATGCGTGGTATAGTTTTTGCTGATAAAAAAACTTTACCTTTTCCAACAATAAAAAGTCTATATTACAGTATAAATGACGGACAAAACTGGAATAAAGTTTCAGCACTAGATGGTGCATTTGATTCAGGGGAAGAAAGGTTTTCAGTAACAATAACTGGTTTAAAACCAGGGCTGTACAATACACTGTGGCAAACAAAAGATTCTAAAGGGGCAATAGTAAATGAAGTACAACCTGTAATAGTAGACCAAACAGTGCCAACAGCGCCTAAAATTATTTCGCCAGAAGCAAATAAAGTTTTAACTAATACTGACAACGAACTAAAACAAAAAGACGTTTTTACATATAGTATAAATGGTACATCTGAACCAGATAGTAACGTTGTTCTATTTGTTGATGGTAAAACATATTCAACCAAAACTTCTTATGACGGTATTTTTAAGATTTCTAATATAGTTTTGTTAAAACATGGTGTGTACAACATGAAGTTATTTGCCGAAGATGAAGCTAAAAACAAAAGTTCAACATTAGAACAAAGTGTTACATACGACAATCCGCCTACAATAGTATTTACTTCACCTAGAAATGGTAAAGGACTGGGTTCAAACACAACTATATCGTGGCTAATAAGCGACCCAGATAAAGACACAATTATAAACACTAACCTTAGCTACAGGGTAATCGGTGCTGGTTTTATAAGCCTTAAAAAGGACATTAAAACAAACAGTTATGTCTGGGACACAACTAAAATTTCTGGTAAAAACTTTGAACTTAAATTAGAAACCTCAGACGGTATGGTTAAGAAAACTGAAACAATACCATTTACATTGGATAAGGAAGTACCGGAAATTGTATCTGCGGTAAACAGTACTGGTATAGTCAATGGAATTAACTTTACCGGTAAGGCCAAAGACAGTGGCACAGGTATAGAATATGTAGAATATTCAATAGTTTCAGTTGATGATTTAAATAAAAAAGCAGAAATAGTATGGCACAAGGCAAATGTTAAAAATGTTTCGCACACAGATGCAGATTTTTACGTAAACGAAAAAACAAATTTATCAGACGGGCAATACCAAATTGCAGTTAGGGCAGTTGATTTTGCTGGCAATGTGTCAGAAAAGAAATACCTACTAACATCAGTAGACACTACAGCTCCAAACGTAGGCAGTGTTGCTGTATATAACAGTGGGGTAGTACTAGATAGTGTAGACAACGTATGGAACATATCAGTAGGTGTGCCGTTGGACATGGTTGTTTCTTTAGAAAAAAACGCAGTTAGTGCGTATACACAATACGAAGGCATAAAAACAAATTTAGTTTACGACAAGGCAACTGGTTTATGGAAAAATAAAATTATGTTTGAAACAGAAGGTACAAAAAATGTTTCAATAAATGTTACAGACAGTATAGGTAACAATACACAACAAAATTTATTAAGTTTTAATGTTAGTAATAAAATAAACTTAGATTCTGTAAGCAATACACAAACACAAGTAGTTCAGAAAAAGCGTACTTCGTTGTGGGAAAAGATCAAAAGCATGTTACACTGGTAGTAGTATGAAACACTATACGAAAAACATAATAATAGTAGCGTGTATTTTAGGAGGCATATTTTACATGTTGTATGCCAGGGGTGGTAGTTTAATTCAAAAGTTTATACCTGACACACAGGTTGCATCTAATACAAAACAAAATTCTGCTATGGCAGTAGGTAGCACAATGCCGTATTTCGATCTATATACCTTAGACCAAACAAAAATTAGCACAACTGACCTTAAAGGTTACCCAGTATTGATAACTTTTTGGGCAACATGGAACAGCGACTCGGTAGACCAAATTAAAATACTGGACGACTATACTAAACAATATAGTAAAACAAACAGGTTGTTGCCTGTGCGTATAGTTACTATAAACAGCCAAGAACCAGCCAGTACAGCCGGGGCACTGATAAAAAGGGGTGGGTATATTCTAGACGTACTTTCAGACCAGTCTGGCAGTGTAGGTACTGAATTTGCCATTAAAACATTGCCCACAAGTTTCTTTATAGATAAAAATGGAATTATAAAAAACATAAGCGTAGGCACGTTGAGTGAAAAGGAAATTGTGGATAAATTAGACGCTATTATTAATTAAAGTAGTGTATACTGTATATATGTCTATAGATTTTATTGTAAACAACATACATTTTACTATCGAACTTTTAGGTGCACTGTGTTTCTTTGTAATGGCTTGGTTAGCAGTCGATGCATATAAAGCTGGTAAACATTATTCTTTATTGTTTCGTGTTTTAGGTTTGTCTTTGATGGCACTGTGGCAGGTGGTACATGCGTTTAGCCTAAGTGGGGACATTGTGAAATTCTTTGGTTTCAGTGGTTATATTGTGGGGTTGGTTTTTGTTTTGGCTAGTTATATGGCAAGCCCTAAAATGGCAGGGCTTTCAGCAATATTAATAATACCTTCATTTGCTGGGGTGTTTACATTTTTTGAAGGTGTAGCTGTATTGTTGTTAAGTGCGATAACATTTACTGTATATGGTCAGATGAAACGTGAACATAATGCCAGTTTGAATTCTTTGGTTTTAGGTTTTCTTTTTACCACCATAGGCAGTATTTTAATGGCTATAAGTGGTGTAATTGATGTACAAAATGTTTATTGGTATATTGCACATTTGTTTGAAGTCCTTGGCTTTATGTCTTTTACATACTGGGTTTGGCAGTACCTGCGTATGCGCATACACGAAAGCCTGGTTTTGATATTTCTAACGATGACTATATTTATAGCTACATTGGTTACATTGGCTTTCTCTACAATACTGATTAGTAAAGTAGAACAACAAACCAGAAACAACCTGCTTATAGATGCAAAAGTTTTTGACTTCACGGTGCAGAACCTTATGGACAAATCAGGTGCAGAGTCAAAATACATAGCAACTAATACACTGTTACCAAACATAGTTTCAAGCGGGGACACTATTCGTTTACAAACAGTGTTAACACAGTACCTTGAATCTGAAAAACTAGGCTTTCTATTAGCAACTGATGCTTCTGGAACTGTTATTATGCGTGCCCATGCAGTAACAGAATATGGCGACTCTATAGCCTATGAACGTAGTGTAGAAGAAGCCTTGGTTGGAAATTCGTTTACTACTATAGAATATTCACCCCGAGAAAAGTTTTCTATTCGTTCAGCATCGCCATTGTATAAAGACGGTAAAGTTGTAGGTACCATTGTTGCTGGTTTTCCACTAGACAATGTAATGGTAGACGGTATTAAAAACATTACCGGACTAGATACAACACTGTACCAGGCAGACTTGGCCGTAGCATCTACGTCTATGTCAGCAGATGGACGCAGTAGGTTAGTAGGTGTACCGATAGAAGACACAACGGTAAAAAATAATGTTTTAGTAATGGGCCAGACTGTTACTTCGAAGGTTAATATTTCAGGTATGCCATTTTTAGCTAGTTACGTACCGTTTGAAAACACTGATGGAAAAATAGTAGGTATGTTTTCTTCGGCTAAACCCCAGTCTGATATAGTAGATATTGCAAACACAACGAACAGACTTACATTGTTAGCGGTTACCGTTATACTTATTATATTGGCCGTGCCAATGTACCTAGTAACAAAAAAACTATTAGGCGACAGTGTATAATAATATAATTATATGAAACCAAGGCGTACATCTTCGATAAGAATAAAACTGCTAGTAATATTTACCGTATGTATTATAGGTTTGTCTTTGATTATTAATTTTTATTCAACACAGATATTTCAAAAAAGTTACAGTACTATAGAAGAAAATTCTGTAGTACAAGACATAGAAAGGGTAACTGACACACTAGACAACACCACTGCACAAATCAGTGTTCGTTTAATAGACTGGGCATGGTGGGACGACACATACCAGTTTATGAAGGATAAAAATAAACCTTATGTTGAATCTAACTTAGGTATAAATTCTATTTCAAACATTAAAATAAACTCAATGGTTTTTGTAGATACTAACCACGATGTTTTATTTAAGAAGTCAGTTAACTATATAAAAAGACAAGAAATACCTTCTGACACTATAGAAGAACACGTGCATGCACACCCAGCACTGACCACAATACCCAACGACAAAATTCCAGTTCAGGGTTTGATAATGTTGCCTGAAGGCCCTATGTTGGTTACTGCGGTTTCAGTTTTAAATAGCGATGCCCAAGGTCCTGGACACGGCACACTGCTGTTTGGTAAATATTTTGATTCAAATTTAGTACATGACATAAGTAACCTTACACATATACCAGTAACAGTATATAACTATAACGATCTATTTTTGCCTTCAGATGTATCTATAGCCAAGAAAAACCTAGACGAGAAAAACCCGATATTCGTAAATGCTGTTTCTGAAACTACTGTTGCGGGGTATAGTGTGGTTAACGACTACTATGGACAACCCGCGGTAATAATAAAAACAGAAAGCCCTAGAACTGTGTACATAGAAGGTTTACATAACTTGCGTGTCTTTGTTGCAGTAGCAACTGTGGCCATTATACTTTTTGGTATTATAATTTACCTGTTTATAGAAGTGTTTTTTGTGTATAGGTTTTCGAAACTTAGTTATGAAGTAGACACAATAAGCCAAACGAAAGACTTTACAAAACGTGTAACCGAAAGCCGAAAAGACGGTATAGGTTCTGTTGCCGTGGCAATAAACGAAATGTTGAACATACTAAATTCAGTATTAAAACTAGAAGAAAAACACCATAAAGAAGTGGAAGATTCAGAACATACGTTGAATGAAAAAGTTTTAGAGTTAGAAAAAACAAACAGGTTAATGGTAGGTAGGGAACTGCAAATGATAGAACTGAAAAAACAAATAGAA
>CAIQAW010000022.1 GCA_903869875.1 Candidatus Nomurabacteria bacterium
CAAAAGGTACAGACTTTACTACAATATCAGAAGAAGAAATTGCATTAGTCGAACATCGTCTGAATACCAGACCTAGAAAAAGGTTGGGTTGGAAGACACCATTAGAAGTATGGAGTGTTGCACTTGAGGGTTGAATTCAGGCCATTTTTACTTGACTTTTGTATACAAACATGCTATAATACGGTAGTACTTAGTACACACAAAATTGAAAAAAATCATATTATTAGTAGTTTGCGCCATCGGGATGATGGGCTCTACGTTCGCACAAAATGAAGTTGCTCCAAATAATGCTACTGAAACAAAACAGTACAATTACTACAACAATCAAAGACCCTCCTATATTTCAGTACAAAACAATGTACCGGTGCCTTATGTGTATGTGAATCCTGCAGAAGTGAAGATTAGTATTATCAATGAACTTCCTGTTGCTCCGGCTCCACCCACACCTGCCCCTGCCCCCACACCTGCATCGAAACCCGATGAATTTAGTGGCATGCAGGTATTCGTGATCTTCTTGGCACTCGTATTGTTTACACTAATTGGACTTTTGATAGGTTACCAATTAGGCAAAAGAAGAAATTCGGATGGACCGACAGAAATTGAAGAAAACCATTATTTTCATTTTTCAACACTTCCAGGCTCTGGTGTAAAAATAGTGGCAGTAGAAATGAAAAAAGAAGAAGAAAAAAAGAACTAAATAGCCGGTCATCTGAAGACCAAAAACACTTTATAACAATAAAGTGTTTTTTTATTTTTTATCTCCTACCTTGTAGAAAAAACCGTCGCGGGAACCAAAATACATATTACCTTTATATATTGCTGGTGTAGATTCTATGCACGATGTCGATGGTATTTGTATGTTCCATATTTCAGACAAATTTTTAATATCAGATATGTTGTATGCTATAACGTGTCCAGTACATGTAGTTATAACAAGTTGCCCGTCTATTAAGTTCGGTGAAGACCACAACGGTCCACCAAAATATTTTTTATTTACAACTTCACCAGTATTTTTATCTACTATTATCAAGTCGCCTGGGTTTGTAACAACGTAAACATATTTGTCGTCTATGGCTGGTGTAGCCCAGATACCACCACCCATACCATGTTCGGCTGGTACAGTAATTGACCAGACAAGTGGGTTAGTTGGGTTGTTGGGGTTTAGCTTCATCAACTGGCCATTAATTTTTTTCTGTTCGACGGACGCTGTGTTTGTACGTTCGTCTTCGCTGGCTACATATAACATACCTTCAGTGTCTACTACTACAGATGCATCAGTGTCGTCACCAGTCCAGTAGTCGAACACTATCGGTGCAACACCGTCTAATACATGCGACACATCTAAACCTAATATTCTGCCACCGGAATTAGCAAAGTAAACTCTGTCGCCAAACTTGGCAGGGGAATTTTCTATACTTACATTATTGTCGCCAATGTTTTTTAATAATGTTTCGTTATAACTAGGCATGGTAAATAAAAACTTTGGTGCAACCGTAACTTTACCATCTGCATCATAACTGCGGTTTATTTTTACAATATAAAAATACCCGTTTTCGCCGCCTTCGTACATAATGTCCCGCTCTATTATCGGGTTTCCGTCCCAGTCGTTGTTCCACAAACCTTTATCATGGTCGGCATTTATATGCCATATTTCAGTTGGTACGTCGCGGTCTAGGGCTACAACACGTATGTTGTTGTCGCGCGAACCAAAATATATTAGTGGGTAACCGTCAGGGTCCATAGAAACTGAACCTTTTATAATGTCGCCAGTTTGGAACTTGGGGCGTACATCTAGGCCTGTGTCAGCGTCGACAAAATGTACGGCACCGTCGTATGCACCAAAAATTATTTCTGTTTTTTGTGTCTGTGGGTTTTCCCAAACTACTGGTTGGCCAGTCCAACCACTACCGCACCATTTGTGTGTAATGTGGTGCACAGTAGAGTCCATACACATTGCTTTTTGTGGGTAAGTAAATAAAACCTTTGGGTTTGTTGGAAGTGGTCCAGTTCCATAGTAACTGCGGGTACTGTTGCCACGAAACATTAACAAACCTTTGGTTATAGGTTCTGTATTTAATATTTTTTTTATTTCCTGAACTGGTTTAGCTATTTCTTCGAATATACTTGTGTCGCGGTTAGATGCAACAATGCTGGTGTATGTAAACAACGCGCCGACAATAGCCGCAACTAGTGCGGCTATTAGTATACCTATATGTATTTCGCCTTTATGCTGCCACGACATAGTCTATTATTTTTTTAACTAAGTCTGCACTGGCAACTTTTATTTGTACGTGGTCGCCAAGTTTGTAAACTTTTTTTGTTTTTTCACCAACTATTGTGTTTTCTTTTTCATCAAATTTGAAAAAGTCGTTACCTAGGTCTTTTAGGCGTATCATACCTTCGCATTTTGCTTCAATGTCTTCGACGAATGCACCGTTACGTCCAACACCAGTTACAACACCACTGAAAACTTCGCCCACATGGTATGTCATGTATTCGACTTGTTTGTATTTTATTGATGCGCGTTCTGCGTCGGCAGCTTCTTTTTCACGTTTAGAAGAATAGTCGCATTGTTCGCGGTATTCGTGCCATTCTTTTTCTGGAACTACTTCACCTTGTAAATATTTGAACAGTAGTCTGTGTACTAATGTGTCCGGGTAGCGGCGTATAGGCGAAGTAAAATGTGTGTAGAATTCAAAAGCTAAACCATAGTGGCCAATGTTGTTTGTTGAATACACAGCTTTGGCCATCGAACGTATTATGGCAGTGTGTATAGTATTTTTTTCGTCTTTGCCTTCCATTTCTTCGAGAAGTTTATTTAGTTCTTTTGCTGGTATATAACCATCTACCATTTTCATTGGGTGGCCTATTTTCTTTAAGAAGTCGTGCAAGTCTTGCATTTTACCTTTCTCTGGTGCGTCGTGCACACGGTATACGAAAATGTTTTCTTTGACTTCACTTTTTTTAGCTATAAATTCTGCAACTTTGCGGTTTGCTAGTAGCATGTATTCTTCGATTAAACGGTTTGTGTCGCCACGAACTTTTCTGTATACAGCTATCGGTACACCATTGTCGTCTAATTTAAATTTTACTTCATCTTGGTCCAAAGACAGTGCACCTGCGGCCATACGGGCAGTGGTAAGTTTCTTAGCAATGTCGTTCATGGTTTTCAATTCGTCGTGGTACAAACCTTTACCCGCATCTAGTATTTCTTGAGCTTCTTCATATGTAAAACGTTTGTCTGAATGTATTATAGTTTTACCAAACCATTCGGTTTTTACATTACCATTTTGATCAAGTTCAAAAACAGCACTCATTGTTAGTTTGTCTGTATTTGCATTTAACGAACACAAGTCGTTAGACAGTGCTTCGGGCAACATGGGTATGGTGCGGTCTACTAGGTATACCGACGTACTACGTTTTTTAGCTTCGTCGTCTAGTTTTGTGCCAGGTTTAACATAGTGCGACACATCTGCAATGTGCACACCAAGTTCAATGTTACCGTTTGGTAATGTTTGAAACGAAAGTGCATCGTCAAAGTCTTTTGCATCGGCTGGGTCGATAGTAAAAGTTGCAACACCACGCATATCTTTACGTGAAGCTATTTCTTCATCTGTTACAGGAATATTTTCTAATGCATTTGCCTCGGCATCTACATCGGTAGGGAAATGTCTGTCGAAACCTTTTTCTAATGCTATACCTAACATTTCGGCGTTGTTTTCAAGTGGTGCACCTAGAACGTGGGTTATGGTACCGCGTGGTGGTTCTGACTGTGTTGTCCAGTTGTCTATAATAACAAAAACTTTTTGGCCAACATTTGCGTCCATACTATGGCCTGTTGGTACTATAATGTCTGACAACATTTTAGGGTCGCTGGGGCGAACATAGAAAAACTTTTTCTCGCCATCTGTGGCTGGGTTTGATTCTAAATATGTTCCAGCAAAGCCAACTTTGGCACGACTAACAATACTGGTTATTTCACCGATAGGGTTGCCATATTCATTTTTACCGGTAACTTTTGCTGTAACTCGGTCGCCATGTAGACCTGTGGCAAGGTGTTCGTTTTGTATTTCGATACTTTCTTCAAGTTCGGTTACCTTAACATAACCAGCACCCTTAGGGCTGATGTTTAAAGTACCTTCGTACACGTGTGTTTCTTCATTCATATATAGTATGAACTATAGCACGAAAACCCTAAATTGTAAGCGTGTTTGACAAAGTTTTGCTTGGTAGTAGACTAAACTAAAAGTAACTCACAATTTAATTTGAAATATATGACAACTAATACAAAAAAAGAACCAAATGGTGTTTTCCATCCTGGTTACCCAAAAGGTAAAAAATTCGTTGTTTTTTGCAACGATAGATCTACTGTAGATATAAAAGAAGTACAAAATGTTGTCTCTTTTGATAAAGATTTTGTAGAAATTTTATGGTCTGATAAAACACAGGAAAATTATTCTAATTTGGAAAGACTCCTGTTGATTCCTTATGATGCCCCTTATTGGGCTGGCGACATTATGCGACGTTGGGAACATTTATTAAATGGTGATTCTGAAAATATTTGTGTAAAACTTAATGATTCAGGAAATTTTGAAATAAAACTTAGTGGGTACATGAAGCCATTAATAGTTGATCCAGATGGAGAACTTAAAGCCCCTCCAACACTTTTAAGTTGTATCTTCTTTGCACATCAATATCCTGATGATCCTGTAGAAAAAAACACAATTAGTTTTAATTCGTCTGTTGATATTTCAGAATTAAAAAATGAATGGGCACACATGACTTCGTTTGCAGATGTATTGGTAAACTTATTCAACAGCGCCAAATGTACATGTCCAAAAGAATGTGATTGTCAAAAACCTCCTTCTGAAAATGAAGATGAAAAAATTGGCGTCCATCTTGTAAGCAATCATTGTCCTGTACATAACGAGTCGCCTTTGCCAGACGAAGACTGCCCGTTGCATTATACAGCACATAGATTAGCTCTCGAAGAAATGAGTGAAAGATACGGGTTGATGTAATTTTAAGCCGGCAACTAAGTTTGCCGGCTTTCTATTTGACGAATCAGTTTGTTTTTGCTATTATCAGGGGCACATATGTTAACAATCCGACTACAAAGAACAGGACGTAAAAACGACCCCGCATACCGCGTGGTTTTGACCGATTCTAAAAACGGCCCACAAAGTGGCAAATTTAAAGAAATACTTGGTTCATACGTACCTAAATCAAACGAAGTAATATTCAAGGCAGACCGCATTAAACACTGGATTTCAGTTGGTGCATCTACAAGTGAAACAGTTCACAACTTTTTGGTAAAACAAAAAATAATCGATGGTAAAAAAATAAACGTACTACCAAAGAAAACCAAAACAGTAGCCCGCAAAGAAGCTAAGA
>CAIQAW010000023.1:5000-9372 GCA_903869875.1 Candidatus Nomurabacteria bacterium
TGTTTACAGTAACACCCGGTTCTAACACACTGCCCACTTTATATTTTTCTAATACACTAACCAACCCTGCCACATGGTCTGCATCTGGGTGCGTAGCAATAACCACATCTATACTGCGCTGGAAAAAAGGTAACTCTGCACCTAGGCGTGACAAAACTGAATTGTCTCGCCCGCCGTCTATTAGCATAGTTGTACCACTTGGTGTTTGTATTAGCATACTGTCGCCCTGACCTACATCTAAAAAAGATACTTTTAATTTATTTTGTGCCGGTTGTAAAAGCAAAACAAAAACCAACACCCCACCCAATACCAACAACCCCCCAACATAGGCCCATAGTTTTTTGTGGTTCGGTTTTTGTTCCATTAACATCAGTGTAGCAAAAATAAAATAACATCAAAGTCATGAAAATCGCAAAATAGCTTCTGTAGAAAAGCTACCCATAATTTTCTGCTGAAAATTTGGTCGACTCGCCCGGTCGGCTTGCGTCAGGCATTTCTACAGAACTATTTTGCTTTTTTACATGTAAGCTGTCTGTCACGGAAGAAAATATGTACCAAAAAAGGGGCTTACCAGCGCGACCGGCGCGCAGTTCTGAGGGAATTTTTCAGCAGAAAAATTAGCGTGCCCTTTTTTGGTATATATTTTCTGGAGTGATATACTGTTGTTATGCAAAAATATACACCACAAGAATTTAATCTACCTGAACTAACAGGCATATCAGCCAAGAATATTGAAGAACATTTGAAGTTATATAAAGGCTATGTAACAAACGCCAACAATGTTGTCGAAAAAATAAGTACCCTTTCCGAAGGTATGTTTAAAGACAAAGAAGACAATAGCTATGTTATAGCAGAACTTTTCCGTCGTTTTGCTTTTGAATACAACGGTATGCGTAACCATGAAGTTTATTTTAATAGTCTTTCTGGTGGACCAAAAACATTGAACCCAGACAGCGCATTAGCTAAACTAATAAATGAAACATGCATGTCGCTAGACATATTGTTAATGGGTTTTAAAAACATGGCCATGACACGTGGTGTAGGTTGGGCAGTACTGTGGTACGACAAACGCGACAACCGTTTACTAGCAAACTGGGTAGACGAACAACATCTAGGCCAACTAAACGGATGTACTATGTTGCTGGCCCTAGATATGTGGGAACACGCATATGTCTACGACTACCCAACTTCTGCAAAGAAAGATTACATTGAGGCATTCTTTGCAAACCTAAACTGGGGCGTAGTAGAAGAAAATTTCAATAACGCACAATAAATATAAACTTACTATATTTGACTTAAAACGCATTATCTATATAATGCGTTTTATAATATATATATAGTTCAAACCCTTTAAAATTTAATATAATGACAAAAGAAGTAAAAAGATTAGTAACAAAACCAAAGAAATTTGTGACTACTTCCAGACATTTAGGCGAAAAATTTATTCGCTCTATGTGGTTGGCAAAAGTATCGTCTAAAAAGGACCCTACATTGTCACCAATTTCTAATTTTATGGCAAGGTTCCGTCACCATCTATTTATAAAAAAAGATGTTAATAAGCCACTGAAAATATATTTTTTTCTTCATAAAGAACTAATACACACCGAGCGAATGTATGAAGAAATAAATGCACTCGGTGAATTACCTCAGCCTGTCTATTGCCATGCCACCATTAATGCCGGCCATGTAACGTACGTCCGCGCTACAGGTATAGTTCGAGAAATGATGCCCGAAGAAAAAATTACTTACACTAAAAAAATAAAAGATAGAATGAAAGGCGTTGTCACCGACGATCAGCCAATCTTATCTTTTTCATTTTTTGGTTCACTGTTGCAATTTAATATTACCAACTGCCTAGCAGACCCAAAAACAAAATTTTACTGTCTCGAGCTAAACAAATATGAGTATTGTAAATTTTGGCTGTGTCGAGTAGGTCAGATAGTGCGTAACAATAATGGTAAATCTATGAAACAGATTATCAGTAAAGGTAGCTATGAAAGTAAAAAAGATGGAGAAACAACAATTCAGGAACTTTACTTTTAAAAAATGAAGGATTTAAAAAGTCAGGTATATCCTGACTTTTTTTTATTTTACAATACCTCTAAACCCACCCCTAAACAACATCACCACCATAACCACATACATACCCAACATTGCCCACAGTGGTAATGGGTAGTTTAGTACGCCAAAAGGAACAGAAGCGAATAACATAATAACCCACAACACAAATGTTAGTAATATAGAAAGTGGAAATGCAAATAGTATTGATAAACTCGGTATAAAAAAACACAATACTAATAAAAATGTTAGCCCCATAGCCAGTGGCATTAGTGGCAGTATTAGCACATTGGCCGGTATTGAAACCAAAGACATTTGCCCCATCGTAAATAATATCAGTGGTAGTACGGCAATGTTTGTACCCACAGTTGTGGCAACCACGTCGCGTATACCAAACTTATCTGTTACCCATAAAAATTTATGCAGTATTTTGGGCGTTATATATATCAGCCCTACAGTAGCCAAAACTGAAAGCTGAAATGACACATCGTACAGTATAGTAAACGGGTTCATTATACCCATTGCAATAATTGCTAATACTAATACCCTGCCTATATAAGTTTTACGTCCGACAAGTTTTGCTAATATAACAACACCACCCATTATGCCCGCACGTATGGCAGTGGTAGAAGCACCAGTTAATATTACAAATAAAACTATACCAACTATTGAAACTATCCATGCTACTGTTACAGAAAATATTGCACCCAATGTTGCCAACATAGCTTCGACAACAATAGTAATGTTGTAGCCCGACAATGCAATAATGTGTATGGTACCTGAACGTACAAACTGGTCGCGTAAGCCAGTTGTTAACCAGTCGCGCGAACCAACTAATATACCCCGTGCCAAACCAGACTGTGGTTCGTGCAAATTGTTATTTATCTGGTCTTCTATTTTATTCTTTAATACTGCTAACCGCGCAGCAATATTCCACTTACCTGCAGGTGTAGTAGACAATACATGTGGTTTATCTAATGTTACATATACAAAGTCTTTTTTCAGATACGAAACATAATCAAAAACTGTGTCGTTAGAACTAGTAAAATTTTCTGGGTATTGTAGTATGCCAGAAATTTGTGCATTTTCGCCAACTAATAAATGCCCGCTGTTTATTTTTACTAACACACGAAATTTCTGCCCTACTGGTTGCACCAAAACAGTTTGTACATTGTTTTTATTTTCGGCAGTTATTACCCTGCCATTTAATGTTACATTTTTATTTATTGCATTTGTGTATAGCAAAGGTAGTTTTGGTATGCGCACATACGAAACACCGTAACCAAGTAAAATAGACAAAACTAAAATA
Organism: Candidatus Nomurabacteria bacterium; assembly: GCA_903869875.1. GTDB lineage: Bacteria > Patescibacteriota > Minisyncoccia > Phycocordibacterales > UBA9973 > MFUC01. Next base: position 8,368 of record CAIQAW010000023.1, read on the forward strand.
CACACTAAACCAAAAACTTTTTTAGAAAACTTACCTAAAAACAATATACAAACCAGACAAATAAAAACACCGGCAACAATGCCGTATGTGTTCTGTTGTGATGTAAATAAAATAATACCAACTACTGTACCGAAACTTGTTCCATAAAACAAAGTGTCATCCATCCCGTTAGAGATAGGAAGTGCCACATTACAATATATGGAACTTCCTATAATTAGATAATTTATAATATTTCGACCATACTACTAGGCCCTACAGGCACTTCCGTAATATATTTGATTATATTTACATATTAACATAATTTATTTCTTTATTATATTAAGACAAAATAACATCTGTTATCTCTAACGGGAGGCAAACTACATAGGGGGCAACCCTTTGAAGAATTCTTTATAATTTTCTTTGGTACCACGAAACAGTGGCGTGTTGTCTTTGTCTGCAAAACTGGTTGCAATAACATCTGCGCGTTCGTTTAGCAGTACACCTGAATGCCCCGCAACTTTTTTCGTGTGTAAATTTTTACCGAAACTACGTACCAACACCATTAATGGTTGCCATAGTTCCTGATTTAGAACTGGTTTTTTGTTTGCGGTTTTCCAGCCGTTTTTCTCCCACCCGGCAACCCAAGACCCGATACCACCTAATACATAAGCCGAATCAGTGTGTACTGTAACCACCACTGTTACACTACGCCCTGCCTTTTTAACTTCTTCCTGGACAGCGCGCAAACTAGCTATAACACCCATCAGTTCCATTCTATTATTCGTTGTATGGGCGTCGTGGCCACCTATTTCGTATACATAGTCATGTTCTGCCAATATACCTGCGTCAAAGCCTATAACAGCCCCGTAGCCCCCTGGACCAGGGTTGCCGCGCGAAGACCCGTCTGTATATATAGTTATATGTTTTTCCTGACTATTCATCCCGTTTAGAAGCAGGTCGCGGTCAATAGAGCGCTATTTGCTTGATTATATTTATAAATTAATAATATATTACTTTCAGATC
>CAIQAW010000024.1 GCA_903869875.1 Candidatus Nomurabacteria bacterium
GTGTGAGAGAAATTCAAAATACAAAAAACCTTATAAAATAAGGTTTTTTGTATTTTGAATAGATTTTACAGGGGCTGAACCCCTGATTTATCCACAGATTGTATTAGTCTTGGATAAGTATTGTAGCTACGTTTTGTTGGTTATTACAGTCTACGTAGAATGTTTCTGGTGTTTTGTTACTTGCTAGTTTAACTAGAGCAAAGTCGTATGCACCTATAGAGTACTTACCCCCTACTGTTATTGTACGTGACACTGCTGAACGGTTGTCTAGCATTATAGTACTGCCGTTTTTATATGTTACGTTACGTGGAGTTGCTGTACAGATTGAGCCTTCGCCAAGCTGTATGCGGTAGTCTTTGTATTTAACCAAAGCGTCTGCATATGAGATGCTTACTGCATTAGACACAGCTGGTTTAGTTGCTGGTTTTACAGGTGTTTCTGCAGTTAGGCCGTCTAGTACTGTTTCGTCTGTATTTGTAGGTACAGTAGTATTTGTTGGTCTAGAACCACGTTTACTGAAAACTACAACAGAAACTACTATTATGATAATAACACCAATAGCAATAAGGATATTTTTCTTGTTGCCTTTAATTATATTCTTTATTTTTTCCATTTGCGCAGTATAGCACAAACTATAAATTTTGCACCTGGATGCCCTATTTAGACAACCTGTCTATAATGATTTGATAAGATTGTGCACCTATGGGGTTAACGCCTTTTGCTAGGTTCCAAAGCTCGATTGCTTTTTGTTTTGTTAGATAGTCTTCTGCAAAAACGGCATAAGTACTGATTATTTCTATATTATTATGAGTAGCAAGTAGTGCTTTTTCATATATTTCTTTAATCATACCAATTTTATTGGAATCTGAAGCAGTTAGACCTATTCTGGCAATGCGTGCTTTTAATTTCCAATAAGAATAGTTTGTTGGATTGATTATTATTAGTTTATCAACATAAACAGCTATCTCTGAGTTGTTATTAGATTGACTTAATATTGCTATATATTCATTTATTATTTGTTCAGATTTAGGGTAAAAAGTAAGGGCTTCTTCCGCTATTTTCTTTGCTATAGAGTAGTCTTTGTTAGTAATGTTTTTTTCTATATTACTAATGTAAGTTTTTTCTGAAAATTCTTTGCTATTCGCGTCTTTTTCTATAGTAACATTACTTTGATCTTCTTGGATGTTAGTCAAAGGCTCTGCTTTGTTATTATTCTTAAAAACAAAAAACGCTATAGAACATACGGCAATAATAGCAACGACTGGCAAAACGTATTTTGATATTTTTTCTTTCATACATCCATTAAAGCACAAACAAAAACACCCCACAAGTGGGGTGTTTTTGTTACAATTTTACGTTTCGTTAAACGATCAGACTAAACTGATATTATTGCTTTTGGATTGTTCCAAGAGCTGGTTTGCCATCTAAGAACAATGATGTGATTGTTCCTGTGATGTCGCCATCTTGTTCTGCATCGTAACCAAGGTTAGCTTCAGTAACTGAGTACTTAAGATCACCTAGAGATGCGATTGATAGACTGAATGTGTCTCCTGCAGCAACAGTAGTAACAGTAGAGATTGTTACAGTTATGTAACGGTATGATCCACCATTAATTGTTGTTGATGAAGTTAGAGCAGCATAGTCAACAGAGTCAGTAGCACTTACTTCTAGAGAGTTAGCAGTGTAGTCATTTGAGTTTTCACTTGAAGCGTAAACTGTGTAACGAGCTGCTGTACCTGTGTGTGATCCAGAGTCAGTAAACTTAGCGTTTGTAAGTGTTACTTGTGCTGAACCATTGTTTGTAACCTTGAATCGGCCGATAACAGTACCTGCACCTACTGATGAAAGTGTTGTTGAGCCAGATGTTGGGTAAACTTCTGAAGCTGTAACTGAGAATGGAGTTATGTATGAAACTGCTGTTGCAGAGTCATTGAAGTTTCCACTTTCTGTTGTTGTTGTCTGTGTAACTGCACCCTTTGCAACTACGTCTGCACCGTTTTGTACACGGAAGTAGAAGTCGTTACCTAGTTTAGCAGTGTTTTCACCTTGAATGTCAGCCTTAACGAACATTGTTACTGGAGTACCAGGATTAATGGTCATTGGAAGGATGTTGTCATTGTTAGTGAAGGTGTAAGCACAAACGTTAGATGAACAACTTGAGAACTGTGCAATTGTTTGGAACGGTGTTGTTGCTCCAAGAAGTGGACCTGTTCCGTTTTGTGCATATAGACGGATGTTTTTGATGTTGTTACCGTTCAAGGCTGTACCTGCAGCTTCTAGAGTCAAAGATGTGATCTTTTGACCTTCGTACTGTGAAGTAAAGCGGCCAGCAAGGTAAATACCATCAGCTTGGTTTATTGCTACGTTTTGAGCAATTGATGGAGTATAGCCAGTACCTGACACGTTTGAAAGTGTAAGTGTACCACCTGATACTACAGTCATAAGTTGACCTGAACCAGAAATTGTTTCAGTGAAACTGTTACCAGTTGTCAAACCTGATGAAGTAACATTTGCAGCACTTGCTATAGAGTAAGTGTGTGTTGTTGTACTTCCAACTACGTCACCGTAAAGGCCGATAGTTACAGGAGTTGTACGAGAAACAGTTATTGGTGTAGCAAAGTTAAATGCTACTGTTGCTGCGTTTGTTGATGTAGAAGCAGTTGTTGTGATTGGTGTACCACTACTGTCCTTCATAACAAGGTTTGTGATATCTGAGTAGTCAACACCTGCACCAAGAGTGTCGGTAACAGTTACTGATGATACACGGATGTCTTCGCCTGAAGCTTGAGCATTGAATTCAAAGCTTGCAAACTTGTGAGCGTTTGTACCAGCAACAACTGAAGTTGCAACTGGAGTTGTCAATGTAGTTACAGTTAATGCAGCTGCTTGTACTGAACGGTTGAAACCATCTTGTACTGCAACTGTAGGATCTGTAATGTCATTTGTTATCAAGCGCTTAACTGAAGTGATATCAAAATCATTTACAAAGTAAGCGTCTGAAGTTGTAGCTGAAGATGATATAGAAGCTGAGATTTCGATTGTATTATCTACACCCGCTGTAAGAATTGGGTAAGATGATAGTGAACGAGCAGCAACTGTACCGTTTGCAGCAAAGTTTGTTGTGTTAGCAGCTGCTGAGTAAACAACAGAACCGTTAACTTTAACAAAAACTGTACCTGTAAGAGTTATAGCACTTGCGTCTTGATCTATACCAAATGATATAGCACGTAGTTCTACACTTTCACCAACTGGTTTAACATTGTACTTAGCAAGAACAACATCGTTTGCACCAGGAACAACTGCTGTTGCAGGTGAATCTGTTGCGCGGTTAAAGATCAATGATCCTGAACCAACTGTTACTTTGTTGTAAACTGAAGTTGTGTCGCCGATTGGGAATGTTGAGTCAACACCAGCAGCAGCACTCGCAAGGATTGCTGTACCAGTAGTTGCACCAACAACACCTAGATCAAAGTTATCATATACTACGAATTGAGCAGTACGTGATGCACCGTTGATAAATGTTGCGCGAACAGTAAAGTCTTTAGTATTTCCTTTTGATATAACATAAGGAGTTGCAAGACTGAATTTTACATACTTGTTAGTCATTTGGGTTGTTGCTAGAACATTTCCAGATTGATCAACTAGTTGTATGTCTTTAAGATCTGTATCTGCTGCGTTTCCATTGTTCCAAAGTGTCAAACCTATAAGTTTAACATCTTCGTTAGATGAAGTTTCAGCAACGCGGAATTTTGTAACTTCGTATGAAGAAGCACCGTCTGCGTTAACTGTTGTACCAGATGTGTTCAAAGGTTGAACATCAAGTGTAACTGTACCAAGTGATGCAGAAGATTCTACATACATTGAGTTACCCATGATTGGGAATGAACCACCTATTGTACCTCCTGAGATTGTTACGTCTGAAGGAGATGCAATTTTCATACCGAAGCTAACAGCTGCAGATGATGAAAGGTTGATTTTAACAGTTACTGGCATTGTTTGACCTGAAGCAACCATAATTGGGTCAGCTGAAAGGCCAAGCGTAGCAACACCGTCAGCACCTAGAGTGGTGACAACGTTACCGTGACGAACGCCACTACCATCAAATACAGCAACACCTGTTATCAAAGTGTTTCCAAGGTTACCGTATTTTGTAACTTTAAGACTAGTAAGATTGATAGCACCTGTTGTTCCGTTTGAAACATTGAATTTCAAAACTGGATTAAAGGCACTACCTGCAGTTAGAACACCACTTGCAGGATTGTCAGATGCCAAACCTACTGTAACAGAACCTGTTACTGGAGTTACTGGACTTGAACCACAACCTGCTGCGATAGCAGCACGTGTAGCTGGGCCAACTTGACCAACTTGACTAATACCCATTTTTGCTTGGAAAGCTATAACTGCTTTCTTTGTAGCTGGTCCGAAGTATGTTGTTTCGTAACCTGCTGAACCTACGCCTGTTGCTGACACTTTAGTGTCAGATGAACATGCGTTTAGGAATTGTTGAAGTTCCTTAACTTGTGCTCCGCGTGAACCAAGTTTAAGTGTACTTGTGATAGCAGCACTAGCTACAGAACCGATAAGGGTTGTTGCAACTAATGATACACCTACAAGTGCTTTCATTGTTTTTATATTCATATTAAATAAATTGAGACCACACAATATATGTACTATACATTGTATGGCGGCTGTGTTTGTACTTCGACAAAAGTATACACTAGCCTTACTATCTGCCGTGTCGACATGGCCGAACACGGACGGATTTTTGTTAACTAGATCAAAACACCTATATCGGCATCATAGGGGTGTTTCTCTATTATGTTATCAAAGTTCGATCCGTCTTCGGAACTGAGTATATATGGTCGATAGTCCACCTATAAACAGTATTTATATATTATCATTTAGCATGTGCATATGCAAGCATAATGCCAATTCTGTGGACAAGTCCCAGTGGCATAAATGCACCCATATTTTACATGTTTAACAATATGTACATTTTGACCAGCCACCCCATATACATAGACTGGTAGGTCGATAATGATGACGTTTTAAAGACCCTAATATTACAGCAACACAACACCCCAGTTTACAGTTTATAGTGAACAGTTTACAGTGTTTTTTAGATTAAGAGACAATGTATTTTGACCACCTTTTTTCCCCTATTTTCTTAAGGACACCTGTTGCAACTAGGTCGGACAATTCGCGCTGGATAGTCTTTTCACTAACGTTCGGAAATGCATGAGCTATGTCCTTTATCATTACAGAACCTTCGCCAGTAACACTGTTTTTATGTCCACGGACCATGTCCATTATCTTGGTTTTACGGTCTTCGTGTTTTTCATGGTTAGAGACATATACCCCGCGGTTTAGTTGTCCTTTATTGTCCGTTACACCAAATGCTATTTGTTTTGAAAATACCGGTTGTTTGTTTTTAGAAAATGTTCCGGAAATATTACTTGGGTTAAAAACTGTTGGCCTGTTTGTTGGTGTCGGGTTTGGCAAATGGTCGGCAAAAAGTTGTTCTGGAAAGTGGATACTGCTTAGCAGATTGTCTTCTAAAGTTGTCTGGTGGATATAGGTCTGGATGTATTTTTGAAGGAGAGATATTTCAGTATCAAGTATGGTTGCATTCATGCGAGAAACGAAACCAAGGTCGCGTGCAATGTGGACCAAATCTGTAACTAAACTGAATTTTTCATGGACATCGTTTAGTAGTGTTTTGTGGTCTGTATTTGAGATATGTCTGATTTGGTTTACGTCTTTGAGAATGGAAATTGAACTTGTCCGTAATTCATGACGGATTGGGTCGTTGACCTTTATATATTCAGTAACCATATATATAGCGGTTACTATATTTTTTGTCTTTTTAGTGATGGGATTTATGTTGTCCATGATACTTCACATATGTCTTTTAAAACATTCCGACCGGATTGTGCGTCCATTATATACCCATAAGGACATTTGTAAAGTACATGAGTCACCACCTCGGCCTACGGCCACTCCTCCTCAACAAAGAGGAGATTAATTCCTTGGTTTATAAAGGTTTTTTTGTTAAAATGTGTAGATAATGGCAAAAGAAACTAAGAAAAATAACCCGAAAAAAGAGACCGAGGATACAGAGAAAACTTCACGTCTGAAGGATGCTACCCGGCATGGTATATACGCTGTAATTTACTTTATAGTTTGTTTACTTTTAGTGCTGGCGGCGTTGGGCAAGGCAGGTGTTGCGGGCGACGTTATATTCCGTGCTTTTTCTAGTTTGTTTGGATATGGGTACTATCTACTACCTGTAGTTTCAGCTATGTTGGGTGTGTCGTATGTGCGTTCGACCATACCTGAACTGCCACTACTACACACCATATCAGGGGGTGTGTTACTACTGTCTGCATTAGGCACCATGGAAATATTTGGTGGTGCAACTATGCGTATTGGTGGGCTTTTCGGCCACTGGATTGCACTACCTTTTGTTGCACTTTTTGACACCACTGTTGCGGTTATTATTATGTTAGGCTTAGTGTTGATATCAAGTTTTATACTGTTCGACTACAGACCAAGTATAGGTACTATTACTGCCCGCATTGCTGCCCTGTTTAAGAAAAAAGAAGTTGTGTTTGACCCTAACCGCGAACCAACTATAACCGACGGGTCTGCACCTACCGAACCAATAAAAAATTCTATAGAAAAACAAGAAGAGGAAGAAAAAGTTCGTCGCGCTTCAATGGACACTGCGCGACATGATTCTGCTGAATCAAGAAATCAAATAGATGATTTTATTATAAATAAGAAGCCATTCAAAACCCACAACTACGATGCCCCACCGATAGCACTACTAGAACCTGACAGTGGTAAAGCCAACGTTGGTGACGTTAAGGCGAATGCAAACATAATTAAACGTACACTACTGAACTTTGGTATCGAAGTTGAGATGGATGAAGTTACAACTGGACCTACATTTACACAGTATGCATTGAAACCAGCAGCAGGTGTAAAACTGTCCCGCATTGCAGGACTACAATCTGACCTGGCCCTGGCACTGGCTGCCCACCCTGTTCGTATCGAAGCACCGATACCAGGCAAGTCTTTGGTAGGTATAGAAATACCGAACAAGACCAAAGCTACTGTTGGACTGGGTTCACTTATGGCTGATGAGAGATTCAAAAATGCATCTAAACCACTGACCGTTGCCCTAGGTCGCGACGTTGCCGGACGACCACACTTTGTAAACTTAGCAAAGGCACCTCATGCATTGATAGCAGGTACAACTGGTTCTGGTAAATCTGTAACAATACATGCCATTATCAACTCTTTGATATACCGCAACGGACCTGAGGACTTGAAAATGATATTCGTTGACCCTAAACGTGTTGAACTAACTCTATATAACAACATACCCCACCTACTGACACCAGTTATTACTGATGCTAAGAAAGCCATACTGGCACTAAAATGGGCAGCAAAGGAAATGGATCGACGTTACGACCTATTACAAGCTGAAAGTGTACGTGACATTGAAAGTTACCACGCAAACATATCTGGCGGTAAAGCAAGCAATGGCCAAGATTCTGAACGCATGCCATACATTGTTATTATTATCGACGAACTAGCGGACATAATGCAGGCATACCCACGCGAACTGGAGGCCGGCATTGTGCGCTTAGCACAGATGTCGCGCGCTGTTGGTATACACCTTATATTGTCTACACAACGCCCAGAGGTACAAGTTATAACTGGATTGATCAAGGCAAACGTACCAACGCGTATTGCACTACGCGTACCTACGCAGATGGACTCGCGTACCATATTAGACACATCTGGAGCGGAAAAACTGCTTGGCCAAGGTGACATGCTGTATTCAGGTGGCGAAGGTCAACCTTCCCGCCTACAGTCGGCATATATATCAGAACAAGAAGTTAAAAAGGTTGTTGCGTATCTGAAGGATGCATACCGCGAGGAACTACAAGACACAATAGAACTTTCAGGCACACCAACAATGGATAAAACCATATTTGACTCTACACTAGACGGAGACAAAAACAGCGAAGATGACGACCTGTACGAACAAGCAAGACAGATTGTTATCGAAACACGCAAAGCGTCGACTTCTTTCCTACAACGTAAACTGGGTATCGGTTATGCACGCGCTGCCCGACTGATAGACATACTGGAGGAACGCGGTGTAGTAGGCCCAGGCAACGGAGCCAAGCCACGCGACGTATTAGAAGGTGGTGTTGCACGTGACGAAGCAGGTCAAAATATTATATCGAATAATGCAGATATGATATAATATGACTACCTATATGCAACGAAACTACAAGACAATGTTACGCAATGCAACCCTTTGGGTATTCGCGTTTACTGTTGTCAGCTACGGTGTGTACCGTTTCTACCCTTATATGCGGGGTGTGGAACTGTCTGTAAACAACATACACGCCGGTGACACTATAACTACACCCACACTGACACTGTCAGGCACTGCCCCACGGGCACACACATTAGAGATAAACAACAGCCCTATTAGCATAGATAAACAAGGAAACTTCAGCGAACCAATACTACTACCCGACGGATACAACATAGTAACAGTTTCAGCTGAAGATGCCTTTGGGAAAAGTTCCACAGAGGTGTATCATATAGTAGTAAAAGACGCGGTTAAAAGTTCTGTCGGAATTGCAGGGAAAGAAAAAACATTTACTATTTTAGACTAAACAATATTATGGCTATCACAAAAAAAGTTAAAGTACCAAAAAGTGAACTCGGTAGTGTAAACATCGAAGACACAATAAAGGCAATACAGACCAAGTTTGGCGAAGGTGCCATTATGAAACTTGGTGATTCACCCAAGGTAGACATTAACGTTATACCAACAGGTTCCATCGGACTAGACATTGCTCTCGGTGTTGGTGGTATGCCACGCGGACGTATTATAGAAATATTTGGACCGGAATCTTCTGGTAAGACTACCCTAGCACTACATATTGTAGCCGAAGCACAAAAACTGGGTGGTGTATGTGCATATATAGATGCTGAACATGCAATGGACCCTGACTATGCAGGTAAACTTGGAGTAAAGATAAACGAGCTACTAATATCACAACCTGATACAGGTGAACAAGGTTTAGAGATTACAGAAAGTTTAGTACGTTCAGGTAAAATAGATGTTGTTGTTATCGACTCTGTTGCTGCCCTAACACCTAAGGATGAAATCGAAGGAGACATGGGCCAACAACACATGGGTAAACAAGCTCGTTTGATGTCCCAGGCACTACGTAAACTTACCAGTATTGTGGCTAGATCTAAAACAGTAGTTATATTTATAAACCAGATCCGTATGCAGATCGGTGTTATGTTTGGTAACCCTGAAACTACCCCAGGTGGAAAAGCTTTGAAGTTTTACACTTCTGTACGTTTAGACATACGCCGTATTGCCCAGATTAAAAAAGGTGAAGAAGTTGTAGGTAGTCGCACACGTGTCAAAGTTGTTAAAAACAAAGTCGCGGCCCCATTTAAACAAACAGAATTTGATATTATATATGGCGAAGGCATCAGTTTAGAGGGCGAACTTATTGCCTTAGGTGAAAAACTTGGTGTTATAGTTAAGTCTGGTACATCGTACAGTTACATGCCAGAAGTAAAAGAAAAGAAGCTTGCCCGAATTACAGGCGGGGCAGGTAAAAAAGGTGCTGAAGAAACCCCTTCTACCGACGAAGATGGCACAAGTGAAGGTATAAAACTGGGCCGTGGATATGATGCCACACGTACATTCATGAAAGAAAACCCAAAACTTCGCGATGAAATACTAAAAGTAATACGTAAGCGTATGAAAGAAGTAGTTATGGAAACTGGTAGCGAATAGTCGATATTAGTATATAAATGCTGTAGAAATTATATATGAACAACCCTGAATTTAATCAAAACATAATCAACAATAAAATCTACCGCCACGGAGAACGCGAAGATTCGACTCCAAATTCCCGATGGTGGGACGCTAACAAAAAAACTTTTGTTGGTGGTAAAAAAGAAAGTACCATCGATAAAACTATCCGTGAACTAGATACCTTGAACCAAGGAACACCTTTTACTGATAACAATGAGCAACATGAAGCTGATGAGAACCTTGAAGAAAAAGGTCAGCTTGTTTCTAGTAAAGAACCTATTCTGACCAAATCAAAAGAAAGACGTTTTTTTGTCCACAAAACCCTAACAAACGAAAATTTAAAAACATTGTCTGATTCTGAAATAGAACGCATGAACCGCGCCGAGTTAGGTGAGCTTAAAAAACACAATACTTGGGATGAAAACACTTTTTGGGACAACATGGAGGATGAAGACTTTATGCCCCACTACCTACTAGAATCTGCTGAATAACAAATAAAAAAAAGCGATGTATAACATCGCTTTTTTTGTTAGTTCTTTGATATTTATTTTAAAAATATAAAGAAGTAACATTTAATTCCTTTATTTTCCGCAGTTCCAGACTGGTACCCGGCCCCTACCAAACCAGCTATGTGTTTTTTATCGTCAGAAAAGTTTTTGAAAAAACCTTCTTCTGATCTTGGTATGTGACTATGAAAGTCATAACCTTGATCAGAATAAAAGAAAATTTGTTTCTTTTCTGACACACGTATCACAGTGGCATTAGCCAGCAATTCATTTTGCTTAAAAACAATTAACGAATAAACTGGACCAGAAGTGTAGGACAATGCCCCGCCGACTTTTCCCTGCTTTGACCAACCTGTTAGCTTGAACTTTTTATAATCCAGCGAGCCTTGGTAAACATACTTGTTGGTTTCTGACAATCTGTTTTGAACAGATACACCAGCACCAATAGTTGTATTACCTGAGGTATAGTGCAACTTGATAGTTGGCAATGTACCCATTAACTGAGCACTGGTCCAAGTTTCGAAATGACTGTTACCAGTTGGTGGTAAAGGCCTTTGCTCAGCAATTAGCGACCCTGACACACCAGCTTCAGTGGTAAACTTCCCTATTTTATACCTACCCCAAAATGAAGACACAAAAAATGGTGTTTTACCCGGCTCATAAATACCGAAAGTTCTGATCGACAAATACTTTGTAGCATTCCATGTTGCCATGGCACCTATACGAACATTCATGTTTTTATCAAACACCTGCCCTGTGTCGGTACGGTACATAGTTGTACCCAACATACCAGCATAAAGTTTATCAATTACAATTGACGAATCATTTGTCAATTTAATGTTTTCAATCTGAGCGTTAACTACGCTCGAAGTGGCCATTAAAATGGCAAAGAAAAATATTATCTGCTTCATATATATAGAACTAAAATTGTTTAAAAATTGTTTATTTCTAAGTGTATTATAGCAAATTATACGTAAAAAGTCAATACCCCGCGGTAATGTGTACACACATCTGGCGGTTTCTCCTAGAATGGAGGAATGAGCATACATATGGCTAAAAACATCAAAGAAGAACGTTTGCGATGGGTTCTA
>CAIQAW010000025.1 GCA_903869875.1 Candidatus Nomurabacteria bacterium
ATTCAAGTTTGTTGTCCTTGAACCCTTGGCAGGAGGGGGTGAAACTTTTGTTACTTTTGTTACGATACCTGTAAAAACAGGTATCGGTGCTTTGACTTCATCTGGTAGTATTATGTTCATATTTACAAAATTTATCTCAAAACTATACACTAAATTTATAAAAAAGTAAACAAAAAAGCTAGATACCTACAGAGTATCTAGCTTTTGATTTGCTCGTTTCGAGCTTCCACGATGTGGATTTTTGTAAAAATTTTAAGCAAAAAAATAAGTCAAAGATCTTGGACATTCTTTTCTTTTTAATTTCTGCACAGAAAAAACTGTCCTATCTCCGATACTCCACCCTCCACAAAATAAGTCAAGTAAAAAACCCGCCGCTTGCGGGTTTTTTACTTCATATTTTTAAACTTTCAACTTCCCTTTTGTAACAACTGTCGACTTGCGACTGCGTTTAGTTTCTACAACTAATACGCCAGATTTTACATCTACATTTACTTTTTCGCCGGCTGTAACACCGTCTTTAATTATATGCATTGCAACTGGGTTAAGTATTTTAGTTTGTATCAGTCTGTTTAGTGGGCGTGCACCGTATTGTGGGTCGTAGCCGTCTTTAGCTAACAAATCTAGAGCAGAGTCAGATATAACCATTTCTATGTCTTTTGCTAACAGGCGGGCCTTTATAGCCTCTATACGCACACCTACTATCTGGCGTATAACTTCGGGTGTTAGTACATCGAAAACAATGGTTTCATCGATACGGTTAAGGAATTCTGGGCGGAAATGTTTTTTCAAAGATTCCATTACTTTGTCTTTTGTTTGGCTGTACTGTTTAGCTTCTGTGTCTGTAGTAAAACCAAGTGACTCCATTTTCTGAATATGTTCAGAACCTAAGTTTGAAGTTAACACTATCAATGTGTTTTTAAAGTTAACTTTTCTACCCTTTGCGTCGGTTATAGTGCCTTCGTCTAGTACTTGTAGTAGTACGTTGAAAACTTCTGGGTGTGCTTTTTCTATTTCGTCGAACAATACAACTGCGTATGGTCGGTGGCGAATAGCTTCGGTAAGTTGGCCAGATTCTTCATGTCCAACATAGCCTGGTGGTGAACCAAGTAACTTCGACACACTGTGGCGTTCCATGTATTCAGACATGTCTACACGCACAAGGGCCTTTTCGTCGTTGAACATAAATTCAGCCAAGGCCTTAGTAAGTTCTGTTTTACCCACGCCAGTTGGACCCAGGAATATAAATGAACCCATTGGTTTGTTCGGGTCTGATATGCCTGCACGTGAACGGCGAACTACGTCGGCTATTTTAGTTATAGCTTCAGTTTGGCCAACAACACGTTTACCCAGTTCGTTTTCCATACGTGCAAGTTTTGCACGTTCTTCTTCTAACATACGTACTAGTGGTATACCAGTCCAACGAGACACAACAGATGCAATGTCTTCTTCGGTAATTTCTTCTTTTAGTATACGTCGGGTTTTCTGCAACTTTTTCAATGTTGCCATTTTTGTTTCTAATTGTTTTTGTGCAAGTGGAATTTTACCGTAACGTATTTCAGCAGCCAGACCCAGGTCGGCATTGTATTCAGCTTGTTCAGCTTCAAGTTTTAACGAATCTAATTCCTTTTTAACAGTACGTATGTCTACCAAAGTACTTTTTTCGTTTTGCCATTTTAGTTCTAGTTCGCCAGTTTTTTCTTTAAGATTTGCAATTTCTGCAACTATTTCTTTGATGCGTTTTTGTACCCCGCCCTTTGTTAAAGTTCGGGCAGGAGTTTTTTTATCTGTTGTAGCCAGGTCGTTTTGTAGTTCAGTGTGTAATGCTGTTTGTTCTATTTCTAAACGCATTATTTTTCTATGTGCGTCTTCTAATGCAGCTGGTTTGTTTTCCAGTGCCATGCGTAATGAAGAAGAAGCTTCGTCTATAAGGTCGATGGCTTTGTCAGGTAGGTAGCGGTTTGTTATATAACGTGTAGACAAATTTACCGCTGCGACAATAGCGTCGTCTGTTATGCGCACGCCATGGAACATTTCGTATTTGTCTTTTAGTCCACGCAATATTGCAACAGTGTCGTCTGTATTTGGTTCCTCTATAAACACAGGTTGGAAACGTCGTGCAAATGCTGCGTCTTTTTCAATGTGTTTTTGGTATTCCTTTATTGTTGTTGCACCGATAGCGCGTAGTTCGCCACGAGCAAGCGCGGGTTTCAACATGTTTGACGCATCTAACGAACCTTCAGAAGAACCCGCCCCAACTATGGTATGTATTTCGTCGATAAACAATATTACTTTGCCTTCAGCTTTTTCTATTTCTTTTATTATTCCGCGTAGACGTTCTTCAAATTCGCCACGGTATTTAGTACCGGCTAGTAGTAGACCAAGGTCTAATGAAACAAGTTCTTTGTCTTTCAAAGATTCAGGTACGTCACCCTTTGCTATACGCTGGGCTAGACCCTCAACAACAGCGGTTTTACCTGTGCCAGGTTCGCCTATTAGTATAGGGTTGTTTTTTGTACGACGGGACAGTATTTGCATTACGCGCATTACTTCGGTGTCACGGCCTATAACAGGGTCCAGTTTGTCCTGTTTAGCTAGGTCAGTAAGGTTGCGTGTGTATTTTGGTATCAAACGCATTTTTTTATTTGCACCCACATCAACATTTTTGTTTTGTCTTAGTTCGAGAACTTTTTCACGTGCAGTTTCTAAGTCTACTTTGAAACGTGCCAACATATTTTTGGCAGGGCCTTCGATAGTTAGCAATGCTAAAAATAAATGTTCAGAAGACACAAAAGCGTCTTTCATAGATTCGGCAACTTTTGGTGACGCTTCAAATATTTTACCCAAGTCGTCTGTTAGGTACATCTGGTAAGACTGCGCAACTGTTTGCATTTGTTCTGCAGGTTCTATTTCTTCGATTATGTTGTCAGTTAATAAAACCGTATCTATGGCCATAGCGTCGAGTAGTGACACAACCATTGATTCTTCTTGAAACACCAAAGCCGCTAACATATGTAGCGCTGTAACATGCGAAAGCCCCCGTTCGATAGCTATTTCATGTGCACGACGGATGGCTTCTTTGGCTTTTGTAGTGAATTGGTTAAATGATGGTATCATAATTATTTTTCAGGTGTTAAAAGTTTCAATATATTTGCAAGTGTGGCAACAGTACGGTCTATGTCGGCATGGGTGGTTGATCGGCCTGTAGAAAATCGGATGCTTCCCATTCTAGCATATCCAAGGGCTTCTAGCACGTACGAATCTACACCACTATCTGACTGGCATGCAGACTTTTCAGAAACACGTATACCCTGTGCGTCGAGGTATATAACAATGGTTTCGCTATTATACCCGGGTATAGCAATGTTTATATTGTTCGGTAAACGTTCTATCACTGACCCATGTACAACCATGTCAGGAATAATTTTATAAAGTTCATCTATAAAATAGTCGCGTATTTCTGTAAGCTTTATTGTTTCTGTGTCTGCAATTGCACGTGTTATGTCAAAGGCTCTTGCTAGACCAACTGCCCTACCTACGTCTTCGGTACCTGGGCGTACACCACCTTCCTGGTGGCCACCATAAAATACTGGTGTAAAAGCTATGCCGTGTTTTTTAAACAGAATTCCACTACCACGTGGGCCGTACATTTTAGAACCATTACAACTAAGTAAATCTACACCAAGTTGTTGAACATTTATATTACAGTACTGTACTGCCTGTGCTGCATCGGTGTGGAACAATGGAAAAGAATCATAATGAGATTCTTCCCCTCTCCATTGTTTATGGAGAGGGGCCAGGGGTGAGGTTTTTTTATATTGCCGTACAACTTTTGCAATTTCGCGTATGGGTTGTATTGTACCTATTTCATTGTTTGCATATTGCACACTAACTAACACTGTATTTTGCTTTATTGCTTTTTTAATTTCCTTTGGGTCGACGATACCATCTGCACCAACGGCAACATAAGTTACTTCAGCTTTATTAGTTTTTTCTAAATACAAACACAGTTCGCGCACTGCACTGTGTTCTATGTTAGTAGTTACAATGTGTGGCAAGACAGATAGTGCTTCGGGCGCTATCTGTGATCCATACGCAAGTACTGCGCCCCAGATGGCCAAGTTGTTGCCCTCGGTACCACTGCCGGTAAAAAATATTTCTTCAGGACGTGCGGAAAAATGCCCGGCAATTGTGGTGCGTGATTTTTCTAAAATTTGTTTAGATTCTACTGAATCGGCATGTATACCAGACGGGTTACCGACGTGGGTTTTGTCGTATTCGTGCATGCAGTCTAAAACAGCTGGGTCAACTGGAGTTAATGATGCATAGTCTAAATATATAGTTTTTTTCTTAAGCCCAAATCTCATAGGCACACTATAACATAAAAAGGCTTGCCGGGCAGTAGAAGTTTTATACTTTCACTGCCCGGCTTGAAAAAAAAGGGTTTTAGTGCTAGAATGCGACCTATGTTTCCTATTGAAATGAACACTTCAATACTCGCAATATTAGCCCTTGGCAGTCTTGTACTAACCCTTATTATTACTGTTGGTTATATAATACTTGCCCGCAAATATAGAAGCATTTTTAAAAAAACAAATAGTGTGTCTGTTGACGAAGTTTTGTTGTCTTTAATCAAAGCAACTGAAGAACTTGAGTCTGGTGCCAGAGAACATGAACAAGTTTTATCTGCCCACGACGCCCGCATACGTGCATCTATAAAACGTGCCGAAGTAATACGTTTCAACGCCTGGGACGACATAAAGGGTGAACAAAGTTTTACAACAGGTTTTATAAACGAAAACGGCGACGGTGTTATAGTTTCGTCTATGTACGCACGCGACAAAACAAGTATATTTGCAAAACCAGTTACAGCATGGACAACAACGCAAACACTGACTGAAGAAGAAAAGCAACTTTTAGAAACAGCTAAAAAATAAAACCGAAAAATATTATTACAAATTAAGCGAAAACCATAATGGAAAAAAACACAATGGCAGAATTTACAACAAAGCGCGCACCCATTGTGGTTATTATGGGCCATGTTGACCATGGCAAATCTACCCTACTGGACTACATACGTAAAACAAACATTGTCGACGGCGAAGCCGGAGGTATAACACAACACCTGTCTGCATATGTTGTAGAACACAAAGACGCCGACGGTAAAAACCGTTCGATAACATTTATAGACACACCTGGGCACGCGGCATTTTCTGGTATGCGTAGTCGTGGTGCTAACGTGGCAGACATTGCCATATTAGTTGTTTCTGCCGAAGACGGTTTCAAGGCACAAACCAAAGAAGCCTACGAAACAATAAAAGATTCTGGCATACCATACATTGTTGCTATAAACAAAATAGACAAACCAGGTGCAGATATAGAAAAAACAAAATACAACCTTATCGAAAACGAAATATATCTAGAAGGCATGGGTGGTAACATACCTTTTGTACCTATTTCAGCTAAAATCGGTACTGGTGTACCTGACCTACTAGAAACAATATTACTTGTTGCTGACTTAGAAAACTTTGAATGCGACCCTGAAAGTTTAGCTACTGGTTTAGTTATAGAAAGCCACCAAGACGCAAAACGCGGTGCCCAGGCAACTTTGATAATACGCGACGGTTCTGTTATGCGTGGTCAGTACATTGTAGCTGGTTCTGCATATACTAGTACACGTATGTTAGAAAGCTTTTTAGGTAAAAACATCGAGGAAGCTACATGTTCTATGCCTATACGTTTAGCTGGTTTTACCAGTGCCCCAGTTGTAGGTACAACATTCCACACAGTAGCAAGTAAAAAAGAAGCGGAACAAATGGTACAAAAATACGCATTAGAAAACTCTTCTACTATAAACAACATTGCACACGTGGCCGGAACTAAACTTGTACCCGTAATTATAAAAACTGACGTTAGTGGTACAGGCGAAGCCATTGCCCGCGAAATACAAAAAATGACAAAGGAAGGTATAGCCTTTAAAATTATATCTATAGGTGTAGGCAATATTAGTGAAACTGACATTAAACTTGCATCGTCAGACAAAGACGCACTGATAGTTGGCTTTAATGTTAAACTAGATTCTGTTGCCCGCGACGCTAACGAACAGATTGGTGTACCAGTTGAAATATTTAACATTATATACAAACTTACAGAATGGTTAGACGTTAAACTAGAAGAACGCCGCCCACGTATAGAAACCCAAGAAGTTGTAGGTGCATTAAAAATTCTTAAAACTTTTAGCCAAACAAAAGAAAAACAAGTTATAGGTGGTAAAGTTACCGAAGGCCGTATAACCAGTAATGCTGTTGTGCGTATAATGCGTCGTGAAAACGAAATAGGCCGTGGAAAAATATTAGAACTTCAAACTAACAAAGTTAAAACCAAAGAAATAGGTGCAGACACAGAATGTGGTTTAACAGTAGAATCAAAAATAGAAATAGCACCAGGCGACATATTAGAAGCTTATATAACAGTTACAAAATAATGGCTACACATGAAGGCAGAGACAAATACGACAGACTAAACATGCTGGTTAAACAGTATGCTGGCCAATATGTGTCACGTGAAGCTGGTAACACAGCACTGATAACCATTACACGTAGTACTATTAGCCCAGATGGTAAAAAATGTATGGTTTACTTTACAGCATTACCAGTGGACAAAGAAAACGCAGCGTTAGGTTTTCTGAAAAGACACCGTGGCGACATGCGCGACTACATCGAGTCCATTGTCCGCACACAGAACGTACCATTTATCGATGTAGCAGTGGACGAAGGCGAAAAGAATTATCAACGTATTGATGGGTTGTTAAAACAATAAAAATAGGTTAAGATGTGTTAGTTGTGCTCATCGTGCTGGAGTGGCGGAATTGGTATACGCGCTAGTCTTAGGAACTAGTACCGCAAGGTTTAAGGGTTCAAGTCCCTTCTCCAGCACAATGGGCATAACTATGACTAGTTATAAAGTCAAAAGTAATAAAGTTAAAAGCGTAGAAAAGTCCTGACTTTAAAACTTTATAACTTTAAAAACTTTTTACTTATTGACCTAGTCGCCAAGTGGTAAGGCAAAGATCTGCAAAATCTTTATACGGCGGTTCAATTCCGCCCTAGGTCTCCACTATAGCTAAAAAATGAATATGCCCGAGTGGCGGAATTGGTATACGCGCACGACTTAAAATCGTGTCTCGCAAGGGATACGGGTTCGACCCCCGTCTTGGGCACAAAAGGTAAATTTATAATATTTACCTTTTTGTGACCAAGACGGCCGCAAGGATTTTTATTAAAATCCGAGGACGGGTCGAAAGCCGGAGCGTGTCTGACTTGCGAGCGGGCCGTCTACAGGTGTCCATCTTATGCCGTGATGGACTTCGCGCAAATTTTCCTCAGAAAATTATGTGTGACCGACCCCCGTCACGGTTTTAAAGGCGCAGGCCGACCCCCGTCTTGTGCACACGATTCAAAATAAAATTACAACCGCTCGTAGCTCAGCTGGTAGAGCACTCGCCTCTTAAGCGAATGGTCATAGGTTCGATCCCTATCGAGCGGACAAAAAAGTAAAAATACCCATATTTTATATGGGTATTTTTACTTGACTTTTTCATCTTTTAGGTGTATAATGTAGTCTAAAGCAAATTATAATTTAATAGTCTATGGATACACAATATGTAATTATCTGTTCAATAGTTATAGTACTATTCGCAGCAGTTGCCATTTTTTGGCCAAATGTAAAACAAAGTGTTGATGAATCACAAGTAAAATTCATATCTGAAAAAATGTTACCTGATGACATTGCCTACACATCTGTACCAGAAAACCACATAAAAGCAATAGTGGACCATGGAGGTAATCTAGAAAAATTTCTAATGAACGTCGAAGGTAAAAGCTTCGACAAAGACTGGAACATTATTGACACGGAAGTACCAGACCCTGCAACGCCTGCACTGTACGGAACAGCCCTACCTGATGGAACAATTCCGTTAATCAGACCTGCTGGTATGCAGACGAACCCTAATATTGACAGTAATAACAATGATTTAAAAGGTATCGAAACGCAAGGAATGAGGTCTATGGAAAGTCTTCCGGGAGTAAATAAGATTTTGGAATACCTTTTTTCTTGGCAACGAATAAACGGTCAGGATGATAAAGGTCAGTGGATTATAAAACCCCATGACAATGTCAAAGTAAAACAGATGATTTTTGTAGCACAATATGTGTTTACTTTTATTCTCGACACAGCAGAAAACTTTGAAGTAAGGTATTTTATTCGCATTACGACTGAACTAAAGAACCCTAAAAAGGCGCTGTTTGACATCACCCCCATCGGTAGCTGGATAGACAAACTTTCAGGTATGCTGTATAACACATTTGAAGAATTTACAACAGCTACACCGTTTAATCAAATCAGGGCGGATATTGCAAAACCTGATTTTGACAAAACTGATGCAAGTGGAAATGTTATACCAGGAAGTGGAAGTGTACTGTCTAAAAAAGTTTTTGATTTAAATAACGGGGCCAGAAATGGTCCACACACAGGATTAATTCTAGGTGTAGGTCAAGAAATAATTGGTTTTGAGATTATCGAATTCGGATGGCCAGAGGACAGCCCTATTGCAAAAGCATTGCAGCAAGAAGGCATCAACACAAAAGAACAGGAGGCTTTAAAAATCAAACTTAAGTCTGAACGGATGCAAGCAGACCAAGATGCCTATAAGATCAAAGCTACGAAAGTTGCTGAATCTGCCGGTAAACTTGAAGAAAATAAAGCTGAAAAAGATCTTATAGATAAGAAAAATGAAGCTGAGCTAAGACTTGTAAAAGCAAAAATGGATGCTGAAAAAGAATTCAACCTTGAACTACTGGCTAAAGAAGGCGGTATTGAAGCTATCAAATGGCACAATGTTGGCAAACAAAACCTGACATATCTTAATTTGGGTGGTGGCAAAGATGACGCAGTCATACCGCTACCTCCACCCAACAAGAAGAATTAGTTTATATCTATAGATAAATGACGTCAGGACAAGATTCCTGACAAAAGACCCTTATTTTATAAGGGTCTTTTGTATTGACTTTTTATGTAAAATAGTATATAATACACATATGAAGTAAGTTTTTTGAAAACAATTTTAAACCCATATAACACACATGAAACCTTTCACACGTTGGATAAACGACAACGCCATTTGGGCTTTGATAGCCTTTATTTTTATTACACTTGCCTGGATGGTAGGAGTAATGGCACTTATTATGAATCAGCCTTTGGTGGCGTCATTCTTATTATTTCTTTATGTAGTAGTAGTACCACTTGTTGCTGGCCAAATCAAAAAAAATGGCACCACCTATGGTGACATTATTGATGACTTGGTAAAAGACGTTGTAACCATAGCAGGTTACATGTTACTACTATTTGCATTTGCCTATTTCTTTCCAACTACATGGAAAATCTGGCATTTTAGCGTATCTTTCTGGATATCAATAATGTTAACAGCCATAGTTATAGTTGCTTATTCGCATCTAAAATACAAATGGCTTCGCATAGCATTAATTGTTATGGTTGCAGCAATATTGATAGCTGGCATCATTGTAGAATACGGCATAGCAGACAAGCAAAAAGAAGAAGCTTCCAAAACCGAATCTGCTGAAAAACAGAAAGAAAAACTTGAAAACCGTGAAAAGGAAGTAGAGGTTGGAAACAAGGAACAAGATCTAAAAGACCGCCAGGAAGCACCTATGAACAAAAGATTGAAAGAGGTGCTGGACTACTACGACAGAAAAGCTGAATGCTTTGGAACAAAAACGTACACAATATCGAAAGATACAGTGCGTGTGTTTTTACCACAGTACTCTGAAATGAATGTAACTATAACCAAGCCATACGGCGCGTCTATTGAATTAATGGATGCTAACGGACTTAGGTTTAGTTACAGGGGGCACAAAGTCACACCGCTTAACGGGGGTGAAGCATTAGACCTGCAAACTGGCGACTACATTAGATTTTATTGCCCGCACAATGTCACTGCTGATATTGATGTGGTAAAGAAAAGTGATGAAGACATTAAAACAGCACTTGCGGCGGGTAAATAAAGGACGTGTTCCCTATTGAACACAAAAGCCGTATCTTTCGATACGGCTTTTCTTATTGCTATATACTATCGATATATGGCAAGTGCTATTTTGGTATAGGGTCTTTACCCAATGTGTTTAGGTCTACACTACTGGAACTAGGTGTTTTAAAACCAAATGTTTTAACAATTACGTTCATTATAGTATATGCACCGAACATTATAACAAAACCTACTATGCTCCACATCATGTGTTGTTGGCCTGTTTTTCTTGCAGTTGGGTCGTTAGACTTACGCATGAATTCTACCAAACCCCACAGAAACAAGACAAACGCAACGACAAACAAAAGGTAAATAAGCGGGTTGATAATTTTGTCAGCAACCGAAACTATTATACTGTCTGCAGTGTTAGCTGCGTAAGCCGTAGTGGTAAACATAATTTAAATTACATGCACTTTTTAGCCAGATTACTCCATTGGTAACCAGGTGGACATGAAGGGTTCTGACTTGCAGTGTTTCCTATACCAGCAAGTACTATAATAAGTTGTACTATACCCCATACAGCAACAATAACCACTAGACCTATAACACCTTGTATCATGCGTGCGCGGTGTTCGCCTTGTTCTTTGGCATCTTTACCCTTGATGTATTGGAACACAGTTATTAGGAAATATACTGTTGCAACAATAATAATACCAGGTATTACGTATGTATTTAACACTGTCAAAACCAAACTGAAAAGACTAACAAAATACCCGAAATCTGGTCCAGTTACAGCAAAAGCTAAACTTGGTAACAATAACGCACCTGCTCCGATAATAAATTTTTTCATTTTATTTAAATAAATTTTTAATTACTTATAATGCACGTCTGTTCCAGATTGGAAACCGTGATCATACTTCTATTATACCATAGTAATAGAAATACAAGTACAAAACTGTTGATTACTGCACTGAACTGTTGCCACCTAACGGGTTTCTAGATCCGTTACCACCTAAAGGGTTACGTGACCCATTGCCACCTAGTGGGTTACCAGAAGAATCTGTGGTATTATTTGAACCATTGTCCCCGCCTGTATAACCTGTCCAGTTACTTTTAGTTAGTGGTGGTTTTACTTGCGGTACAAAACCAGTATCTATACCTAATGTACTGCCTAATACAGCCACAATGCCCCATACAGCCACCATTACAGTTAGTGCAATAATGGACCACATTACAGACTGTCTGTTGTCAGTGTTTTTTGTTGTATTACCAGATTCCTGGATAAGTTTAAATACACGCCACAAGAAAAATATAAATGCAGCAACAGTTAGTAGTGGTACTATATACGTGGCAGCTATGTCAGTTATCTGACATATTACATTTTGTATAGTATTTGGGTCTGTTGTACATGCGGCAAATGCAAACGATGGTAAAAGTCCACTTAAAATTATTACTGCTATTTTACTAAATTGTTTTTTCATAAATATATTATACTTTAAATACTAACTTCCAACTACTGACTGGAATGTTTTAACTACGATTTCTGTTATGGTCCATGCACCCAGGAATATAATAGTGCCTATAACTACGTTTCTAAGGTTAAGGTGTGCTCTTTCGATTTTCTTAGCGTCGCCCCCAGCAAATATATATTGGAAACCAGCCCATATAAAGAAAACAACAGCAATGGGTACACCTATTTTAATAGCCAAGTCTGTAACTGTACCTAAGAAACCCCAAAAGTCGTCTGTACGTAATGGGTTCTGAAGTTTAAAATCAAACGCACCTACCTGTGCGGGGGTAGTACTTGGTGTGACATTCTGGCGGTTGTTATTTGCATTATTGTTAGCGTTATTATTTGCATTATTGTTTGCATTGTTGTTATTGTTGTTAGAATTATCTACACCAGTATCAGCAGATGTGTAGTCAAACAATTGAAAAACTTTTGATTCAAAATACTTTTTATCTGAAGAACCCGTAACTATAACTTTTACTTTGTTACCGTTAGCTGTTTGTAATGGAAAATCTCTATAGTATTCTGAAGCGGTTACACCCTGGTACGGGTACAAATTTGCTGTTGGACTTTGGAATTTACCATTTATAATAGTCTTTAGGTTAGACGCTAATATTTCTGCATTACTAGCCTGCATTACTTTTATAGTAACAAAAGTATCTGCATTTGCAGGAGGTATAGTAAAATCAGTCAGATCTACAACAATGTCAGACTGCATTATATCATTTAAAGATGTTGCTTTGTCTGAAACGTTTTCTACAACTATGCCAGTTGCAGAGTTAGAATACGTACCGTCTATGGGTACTATAACCTGCGCCCCAGCAAATACGTTTGTAGTACCTACAACAAGTGGAAATACAACTAGTATAAGGAACAAAATCTGCTTTCGAATATTCATATAATAAGTCATGTATATAGTATAAAACAATCTAATAAATTAACAAAACGTTAGTTAAAGAAAACATCAAAACTTGGTGTTTCGCCGGCCAGTATTACTATAACAGTTTTTACTATTAACCATGCTGCCAGTACCCATAGGTAGCCTATAAGCAGTGTTTGCATGTTTTTTTTAAGATCTACTAACGTCATAGACTTAGCACCACCAACTGAACTAGT
This sequence comes from Candidatus Nomurabacteria bacterium, assembly GCA_903869875.1. Lineage (GTDB taxonomy): Bacteria > Patescibacteriota > Minisyncoccia > Phycocordibacterales > UBA9973 > MFUC01. The sequence goes on from CAIQAW010000025.1 coordinate 12,663, forward strand.
AATCATTTTTATACCTTGCCACATTAACATAATAACAAATACTGGTGTAATCATTTTATAAACAACAAAGTTTAACCCGAAACGCAACAAACCCATAACATGTTCAAACGTGCATGGGTCTTTCAAACCACCGTCACATAATATAAACCCACCTGGTGTTGCAGTAGGTACACCTACATCTGCCACAACCAGCATAGGTACAGCAAAAACAAATACTAGTGCTAGTAGCGCTGTTGTATGTGTTGCTATCTTTTTAAAAATTTGTTTTTTCATATATTTGTTTTAGTGGTTAGTATATAGAGTAAAGCGAACAGTGATTTAAATTCCCTATTCGCTTAACTCTGTTCCCTAAACCCTATGGGTTAAGTATTGCATTTAATTCCCTTTCTAGTTTAGACAAAGCGTTTTCAGAATTTAATCTACCGGTTGCTATATCAGCCACCATTGTAGCAAATCTATTTGTGGTTTCTGTATTATTAGGGTCTATAAATGGGTGTGTGAACAATGCCGCCTGGTAAAAAATAGGTGCGTACGTTGTTTCGGGCTTAACTGATAATAGTGTTCTGTCTGCAGGTGGCAGGGCCATTGCTTCTGCAAGTTTTGCAACCACTATTGGGTCTGTTAGCGCAGTAAGGCCAGAATTTACTACAGTTGGTTGCATGGACGAAATGGCCATACCTACAGCATACACGTTACCTGTAGAGTATAGAACATTACTGTCTTTTATTTGTGGCATAGATGCAGGTGCAAAATTTAAGTTTGGGTTACGCTGACGTAGTTCAAACAGTTCACTGGCGTAACCTGGGTAAATAGCCAGGCTGTTTTGTATAAAAGCTGTTTTTGCGTCTGGCATTAGGCGGTTCCAACTATAGTAATCAGAAGTTGGGTTTGAAAACTGCATAAAAAAGTTAAGCATAGTAACACCAGCTGTAGTATTGCCGAAAACAGATTCTGTAAGATTTGAAAAATAAGTACCATTGTTACTATATACAACAGGTACACCAGCCTGACCAAGCAATGTTACCAATATGTCTTTTGTATACATATTGTTTTCTGCTAAACCAAAAGGTACCGTAGAAATAGCAAATGTACCGTTTGAATTCTGTTTAGTTATTTGTGGTGCTATTGTGTATAGTTCGTCCCAGTTTGAAATTGGTTTTGCAAAACCCGCTTTGGCAAAAATGTCTCGGTTATAGTACATAACCATTGGGTCTATAAGTATAGGTAGGCCATACGCACCAGTTGTTGTTAGTAACGCGTCGGTGCCGTCTGCATATGTTTGTCTAAACGTAGCTTCTGAGTAATCCGCAAATGGCAATATAGCCAACTTGTCGCGCAAAGTATACAGGGTTTTTGTGTCGTATATTAGCAGATCTGGACTGGTTCCATTAGCAATGGATTCTAGTAACCTGTTTCTAAAGTCTGACCCTGAAACCTGCCTATACTGAAATTCTAGTAACTTTGTTTTACTTTTGTCTAAAATAGGTTGTATTTTTTCTTCTGGTAGCACACCCCATACAAACAGTACTGAACTTGATTGTGATGTGGCTGATTTACCTATCTTAATTTTACCAGCAAAAACAAGTAGTGCAAAAATAAAAATAACAATACATGCAATGACTACGCCTATTTGAAAAAAGTTTTTTTTGTCGTTCTTCATTTTATTATAATATTATCTATATAGTATAGCATAATGGTGGGCACCCGCATTAACAGTTTCCGTCCGTTTCAAGTTAAATTCAGACATCAGTGTGTCTAATACAACTGTTGTTACTAACTGTTCGGGTTTTGGGCCGGCACCGATAGACGTTTCCTTCCAGTCGACAACTAACAAACGCCCGCCATTTTTCAGTAACCTTGCGCATTCTGCTATAGTGGCATCCTTATGTTCAACTTGAAACAAAGTGTTTGCTAATATTACAACATCGGCAACATGGTCTGCTAGTTTTGTGCCGTGGTCGCGTTCTATGTCGCCCCATATAACACGCACATTACCCACACCTGCATGTTTAGCGTTTTGGTCTATAACATTTAACAACTGACGTTGAACTTCGACCGCATAAACGATGCCATTTTTACCAACCTGTTTAGCGCATGGTATAGAAAAAGACCCCATACCTGCACCCATGTCTACAACAATAGCGCCGGGCGCTAAAAAAAGCTGTTTTATTATTGCTTCTGGAGATTCAAACATGCATATATTATACCCCAATAGTTAAAAAGTTAAAAGTTAAATTTTATAAAATTCATATTGCAAAACAAAAACCCCACTTACTATTGTAAGTGGGGGGGCTATAATCTGTTAAGAAATTAACTATGTACTGCTTCGAACCAACAGTCACGGTCTTCCGCATCTATATTATGCGTACTGGTGCTTTCGGTTAACTTTGACAACCTAAGAGATAGATCTACAGTTCCTGATATTAAACCAGAATTTGGTTGATACAATCCGTTGAATTTGGCAAAATCATAGTTTTGTCCATTTTCAAAAAATTGAATCTTACCGTTAAACGTAAAAGCGTAATTTCCTGATTTAGTTCTTTGCGCTACAAAAGCAACAATCTGAGGTTGCGAACTATACTTATAGAACGCACGACCTTGGAAGGACATGTGCCGACGATTTACTTTATAAATAAAGTGCCCGGTTACACGACCAGTCGAACTTACAGAGACCACAACCATTTGCATGTTGATCCTGTTTGTGTCTTCAATATTGAATTGAATTACACTTCCTATGTGCGGCTGGTAACCATACCCACCGTTGTCCGGTGCAGCAAAGTCGTACATTTGATATGTTCCAACTTTGATAGTACGTTCGCCTGTTTGATCTATGGCGTCTTGCGCCACTATGTTGCTGATCGTCCCGATCAGAGCAACAAATAATGTAAAAAACTTTTTCATGGGGTTTGGTGCCGTTTCCGGCTTTTAAATATGTATTAATTGATTTAGCAAAAGCTACTGTATAACCTTTGTTAAACCAACTAATACCCAACCCAACTCTACCTGTATTATAGCAAATATACAGGTTTTGTCAAGGGGTAAAAATAGGCATAAAATAAGCCCTATCATCTAAGATAGGGCTAATTTGCAGGACTACTGCTTGTGTTTTTAAAGGTGATCAAATTCAATGGTTAAGGGTTGGTCGTAAAACGTACCTTGACCTGTAATTTGTTTTGTAAACTTTAAAACTCTGTAAATCAATTGATTCTTATTAACTGTTGCAGATGTGGAGTTATACACTCCGTTAAATGCAGCAAAGTTAACAAATCCTTGACCAGTAAAAAACTGAATTGATCCAGAATAGTAAAACTTTGTAGTTGACCCGAACTTTTTGCAGATAAATGATACTTGTTGTTCACCATTTGTAAATCCGGCATAGTAGTGTTCTTTGGTGTTGAACGACGCCGTTAAACCTGGACTCTCTACTTTGTAGTAGATTACACCAGTAGATATATTTGTCCAAATACCACTTTCAAAAACGGTATTGTTTGACTTTATATCTAAAACAAGCGAACATCGCCCATTCCAACTATCACCTCTTGTGTTAATTGCCAAATCAAATGTTCCAGGTAAGTAACATTGGATTTCTCCAACATCATACAGCCATGGCTGAAATGAATACTCTCCATATGGATCGTTTTGATCAACATGGTAGTTTCCGTTCGGTCCATAAGGATCTAGTGGTTCTTTGTAACAAGAACTGAATCCAATCGCGATTCCTACTAATAGGAATAAAAATTTAAAGAACTTTTTCATGGGGTTTGGTGCCGTTTCCGGCTTTTAAATATGTATTAATTGATTTAGCAAAAGCTACTGTATAACCTTTGTTAAACCAACTAATACCCAACCCAACTCTACCTGTATTATAGCAAATACAGACCAATTTGTCAACCCCGTTAGAGAAAAGCCGCCCCAGGGTGGCTGAAGCACTCGCTAAGG
>CAIQAW010000026.1 GCA_903869875.1 Candidatus Nomurabacteria bacterium
GTGCCCCTGGTAGGAATCGAACCTACATCGACGGCTTAGAAGTCCGCTGTTCTATCCATTGAACTACGGGGGCAAAAGCCTGTGCGCCATGTCTGTAAAGCACTGTACTAATATAGCACTTTTACTTAGACGGGTCAACAAAGACTGCTTTAGTATTTTGTAGGTCTTGGAGTTTTGCCATACGTCCGTCAAAAAAATCTAGAACCATGTTTGCCTTGTTTGTGTCCACATTTTGGCTTTTACTTACAACAGGCACATACACACCTTCTTTTTCAGAAGTAGTCTTGTTAAAAACATAGTATGACAAAAAACATGCACCCAGAAAAACTAAAGTAAATAAAAATAAAAACTTAGACCATGGTGGGTGTACGTCTATACCAGACTCTGCGGCTGGTTTTGCAAAACGTATTGGTTTTTTAAAAAGGTCTTGAATTTTCATATTAGTTTGTTGTTTTTGTTGTGTTACTATTTACCACAGGGTCTGTTACATTGTCTAAGAAACTAAACACGCCCAACGTTATGTCGGCAGTCCATAGCGGGTCAGTTACGGCAGATTTAACTTGTTTTGGTTTTCCGTCTGCACCGACCACTGTAGAAACTAGCCCCCCTGCTGAATCAGGCACCACATCTAAAACAACTTTTTGAACTCTAGAATAAAAAGGCATTTGTTCAATATGTTGTAGGGTAGACATTACCTGCTGGTAAGTTCCAGATATTTTAAATGTAACTTCTAAGTTTTTTATTTTTGTATTTTTTGTTATACCAACAGAATCTATAGTTATAAGACTACCGTTGTTTGTACCTATGCTTTCTATGTAACCCAGAAACGGTGCTATTTGGTCTTTTTGTAAGAAAAATTGACTAATTTTTTCTTGTTGCACTTTTGCTAAGGCAACTTTTTGTTTTAGAACACTAACGTCGTGGGCACGTTTAGTTTCTGTGTCTACTAACACACGGTTATCAGCTATAGTTTGGCTGGTTTTCAGAAAAATGTTTACGTTATACCAATACACAACAGCTATACCCAGTATAATAATGGAAATAGTACTAAGAGAAATAATTGTATAAGTTTTTAATGTCATAGTGTTGTTGTAATAAGTATACTAAAAGTTATATTTTCGCCTTTTACAAAGTCTGAAATAGGTACAGTAACAACACTATATAGTGGGTCTGATTCTAAACTTTTCTGAAAAGCCAACAGTGCAAGGCGGTTTTTTGCAACCCCACGTATTTCTATATCTGGTTTTGTTACTTCTATAACTGTTTTTTTATTGGCAGCAGGTTTTACAACTTCATTGTTTGGGCTTCTGGCTTCAAAAGTAATACCCGTTATAGAAACTCCAGCTACGCGGTGTTTAGTCAACGGTATTAAAATATCTGAACTTGGGTAAATTTCTGAAAATGTTTTTGGAAAAACAGTTAGTTTAGAATTAATGTCGTCTATTGTTGTGTTCATGTTTTTGTCTACTATAAAAGACTCGCTGTTTTTCAAATTTGCTACCTCTAGTGCACTACTGGTGGTTTTTGCTTTTAAGAAAAAATAAACTGGCACCAGAAAAATAACACAAACTATTTCTATAAAAAATACGCCCCACAGGAAGAAAGCTATTTCTTTTAGAACCAATAGGTTATACAGTGACTTCTTTTGTTGTAGTGGTAGTAGGTTTATCATTGTTTTTGTATAAATGAACTTAATGCCAGACCAATAGCAGTTACGTAGCCCAAAGACTGGTCTTTTGGTATGTCCGGTACATAGTCTTTGTCTGAACGAATATTAACCCATGCGTCTGTTTGTACAACTTGATTTTTTAAACTTGCTGAAAGGTACTCGGCAAAACCAGCCAAATTTGAACTTTGCCCACAAAGCAAGACTTTTTCAACACGTGGTTTAGAATTACCTTGTTCGTCTGGGTGTGTATGCCAGAAAATATAGTGTTTGTTTATTTCGTCACGCAATATAGAAAGATTGTTTAATAAAACTGCAAACAAATCTTTGTCGTCGCCGCTACGTAGTAGTCCACGTTCACGTTTTAACACCTCGGCTTGTTGCATAGAAATATTAAAATGCTTTGCAATAATTTCAGTTTGGGTAGCACCACCAATGTCAAAAGTGGTAGTAAAAGACACAGTGCCGTTTGTAATAAAAGAAACACCTGTTCTAGTACTACCAAAGTCCAGTACCATATATGTACGCGGGTCGTTTGGCGCAACAATAGCGCGCGCTATGGCTTGGGCTTCTAGTTCTAGACTTACCACTGTTAAACCTGCTTCTGCCAAAGGTGCTAAATATGCACTAACGATAGATTCAGGTACAGCCTGTACCTGCACGGTATAGTTTTCTGGGGTTTCTTTGATTAAATCGTAGTCGAACAATGCGTCTGACGCAGTAATAGGTATGTGTTCTTCTAATGATAGTTCTATGTTTTGGCGTATATTGCTTGATTCCACTTTTGGTATTTCTAGTTCAAACAAATAAACTTGTTCTTCTGGCAGTGAAACATGCACAGTTGAAAACTTATGTTTTTTACGTAGCGCAACTAAAACTTCTTTAAACTGACTTTTATTTACAACCTTACCAGCTGAAACAATACCTGGTGGTATTTTTTCTTCTCCGAATTTTTTTAAACTTATTGTTGTGTTTGAACGCACAAGTTCAACAAACCTTATAGACTGATCTGAAATATCAAAACCAACAGAGTCAAAACTCAAGTAGTGTGGTAATGGAAAAAATCGATCAATGAAACGTGTCATTACTATATAGTATATCAAAATAGTAACAACACTGTCTATTAAATTTTACACTTTTTTATAAAAATTAGTGCATTGGTGTGCCAGGGGCAACAGGTTTGTTTGGAATTAACAAAACAAGTTCACCTGCATTACCACCTGCGTATAACATACCGTTAGATTCTAAGCCCATCATCATTCTGGGTTTTAAGTTTGTAACAAAAGTTGTTTGTATGCCAACTAGTACAGCCGGGTCTGGGTAGTATGTACGTATACCAGAGAGTATTTGACGGGGTGCAGCCTCGCCGAAATCAACACTTAGTTTTAGTAATTTGTCTGAACCTTCTATAAATTCAGCAGACAGTATTGTACCTATGCAGACTTTTATTTTAGCTAGGTCGTCTATGGTTGCATATACTATAGTTTTTTCTTCTACAACAACGGCAACTTCTTCTTTAATTATTTGTTCTGGTTCAGGATTCATTTTTTTACTATATATTACAAAGGTTTAATGTGCAATGTTATTTTGGCAAAGTGTCTATATAACGTTGCAGTATTACAGCTGCGGCCTTAGCGTCTGCATGTGCACTTTCAGGTTTTTTAGACTGGTACGCATGTAAAGACTCTTTACCTACACTACCCCGTGCTACAACAGTGCTGAAGAATTCTTTAACAAAGACAAATGGTGTGTCTGTTTGTGTAGACAATAGTTCTATAAACTGTTTTGCTTCAGTATGTATAGGGTTATGTACACCACTACTGTTTACAGATTCGCCTATTACTATTAGGTCTACATTATTTTCTTCTATTGTATTGGCTATGTTTTCTAGGGCGTTTTTAGATTCTATTATGTGTAACGGGCGCGCCAGCATGCCACTGTCGTCTGACAGTGCTAAACCTATGCGTTTGTGGCCGTAGTCTATACCTAAATACTTCATAAAATTAGTATACCCTGTAGTAGAACTTATACAAAGTTCTATATTTTATAAAAATCTTTAACGCTGTGTGTGTATAATGTGTTTTTTATTGGTAAAATATTTTGGAACACTGTCGGGTTTTTAACACCTATTGGAACTAACATCATACGCTTATCTTTTAACGGGTTATTTTCTTGGTTAGTGGTATATATCTGACATAACATTGTGTCATAAAAATACATATATTGGCGCATCCATTCTATATACTGTTTAATGTTTTCTTGGGTTGGTACAACAGACCCATTAACATGAACAAGTTTTATATCAAAATTATTTTCTATAGCATTACCAAGTTCAAGTCCTGATAAATAAATATTATTATAAGTAAACATACAACCGGCTTCTACATCTACCATTACCCATTTAGAATTTTCAGGACTCCAAAATTCTAAAACAACATGACCGGCACCAATGTCCCTAGTTTCTACGTCACTAGTTTTTAAAGACAATGTTCGGGCTTTTATACCATATGCCCAGCACAAACAAGCAGCAATAAAACTATATTCTACACAACGAAATGACTGCCCTTGTTTTGCTTCATTGGTAATAGTTATCGGGTCAAAAGAACTTGGTTCGTTCATTCCATCATGCGGAAAAAGTGTGTGGGCATAACCACAAAGGATTTTTATTTTTTCTATTTCGTCGTTAGTAGTAGACAGGTCAATATTTACAAGTTTTTTTAACTCTACTAAAACAGGGTGGTTCGGGTCAGAATATGTAAAATTAATATTTAATTCAGTATTTTCTGTGTTGTAGGTTGGCATAGGTAGATAATAACATTAATATATTGTGTGGTCACGAATAATTTTTATCCAGGAATCGGTCACAAGTAAATTTCCTGACGGAAATTTCTCGCGACCCCGGCTCGGTATTTTTGCCTTTCGTTTCACTCAAACAAAAATATACCTGCGCCTTTCGATTCCTGGACGCAATGTACGCAGGTACATTGCTCGAGGGCACAAAATATAAAACACCATTTTCATGGTGTTTTATATTTTGTGCCCTCGCCAGGAATCGAACCTGGATCGCCAGTTCCGCAAACTGACGTTCTATCCATTGAACTACGAGAGCATGTTAATTTATTTTATCCTTTAAAAATCTTCTTCCTGACGCACTTTTGAAAAACTTTTCTCTCTTTATTGCTTCATCTAGTTTGTCATATTTTTCAAAATAAGCAACCTCGAATGGCAAATAAGCTTTGTTTGATTTTGTCATTCCAGAATTATGCTGTTTTAAACGAAAATCTAAATCCTCACAAAAACCTTTGTAGTAAAAATTAGCGATTTTACTTTTTAAAACATATACATAATACATGAATTGTTCTATCCCCGCCCGAACGACCGGAGTCTCTCGGTCGGGCGGGCATTGAACTACGAGAGCATATTTTATTATGCTTTTTTGTTTTAAATACTTTTTAAAAGCCGAAAAACTTCATTATAGCCTGTGACCGTGAAGGTAGCAGGTCTTTTGCAGTGGTGTGCATAGACACAAAAGATTCTAATGTTTCTACAGAAACTGTTTCGGGTATTTTTAAGTCTATTACTGGAACTATCTTTCTATTAGTTTCTAATAGTAAAGTTGCTTTGCCCCCGGAAACCACCATAGCATATCCTGACACATTTGACCATAGATACAAGTTATGTCCAATAAGTATACCGTCTTCGTCAACAACTATGTCTACGTATTCAGGTTTATGCCCACCAAGCAATATTAAACACAAACCCGCAAGTAAAACAAATACGCCGAACATATAGTCGGCAACCCAGAAACGCCAAACACTAACACCTAGACTAATAACACCAACTGTCCAGTACCAGTCGTTTGTTTTTTCTTTATGTTCGAACTCGAGTGCATTCCAACTAATTGGTTCCATTCATATATTATAGCACACAGATTTTAGTTACAAAGCGGAGGCGGTGAGATTCGAACTCACGGACCGCGTAAACAGTCTCTTGTTTTCAAGACAAGTGCCTTCAACCACTCAGCCACACCTCCGCTTTACAACCAAATAAGCTATATTAAACAATATAATTTACCTGCCTATTATACCCATTTTTGCTGTTTTAGCAAGTCAGTTTGCTCTACATAAAATTAACTACAAAACTATATATACCCATGCCACACACCCCTTGCAGTGGTGTGCCTATAACTGGTGTACCTATGTCTATAATTTCAGAACCGTTTTGCGGCAATATTTTTTGGTAGCCAATAGAACGTATAACTAACGAAGAAGAACAATCAAAAGTACCCGATGTCTTCATAATTAATTTTGTTGGTATACCTGCCTTAGCACTAGAGACTTTAGGTATATACCCACCCCGGGCTGTAATAGTTACATATTGTACACCGTCTTTAATTTCTACGTTTGGCACTGCAATTGTTTGTTTTATTTCTTGGTTATTCTTAAACCGTGGACCAAAAATAATAATAGAAAAAACAACAGCAATGGCGGTCAGAAGAATTATTTGTACAGTAAGTTTTTTCATATTATGTATTATACCAAATTATAAATTAAACAATGGGTTTATAATACCGATACCTGCAAGACCTGATAATAATGCAAACAAACCTAAGCCGACAACAACTACACCAGCTGTTTTAAAGAACAGTGACGCATATTTAGAATTAGAAAAAGAAACAGAACTAAACGACAACAGTGCCAACACCGGTAATGTACCTAATGCAAAGGCCCCCATTAGCAACATACCAGAGACAAACGACCCACTAGTTAGTGCACTAAACTGCATAGACTGAGTAAAACCACAAGGTAGAAAAAATGTACCCACCCCTACTAATATAGGTGCCCATGTAGTATGTTCGGCTTTTCTAAAAAATTTAAACACACCAGACGGTAATGTAAATTTATTTTTTGTAAATATACCAACTAAATTTAAGCCCAGTAGTACCATAATAATAGACGCCAATAGGCCCAGCACAGCTGAGAATATAAAATTAATTCCGATAGCTTTACCTAACAAACCTAATACACCACCTAATAAAGCAAAACCCAATAATCTGCCAACATGGAATAATGTAAATGGTTTATATTTAGAAACAGTTTTGTCGCTTTTTTCATCTTGAGCAATTTTAGCAGACAAAGAAAGTACCAACCCACCCACAATTGCCAAACAACTAGACACAGATGCAATAAGTCCAATAATAAAACTGGTTACAGGTGTAATAGTGCCCCCGATACCAAGGTTTAATATTCCAGATTTTTGCAACAAAAAGAATAAGGTCAGAAACAAAACACCTACAGGTATTGCGGTCCACAGCACGTCGTGCGACTGTTTTTGTTTTAAAACCTTTTCTAAAGTTAAAGTGTAGTGGTATGGTTGAATTTTATTTGAAAGTTCTACAACAAATATTTGTGGGGTTTTTTCTGTGTCAGTTTCTACCACAACTGTTTCTTTGTCTAAATCAACAACTACATTACTAACACCGTCTTGTTCTGTTAAAACATCTTCAATTAAAATTTTACAGGATGCACAATGTGTGCCTGTAACATGAAATGTATATTTTTTATTTTGGTTTTCCATATATTATAATTTTTTACTTTTAATTCTAAGCGAATTCGAAACCACAGAAACAGAGGACATGGCCATAGCAAGCCCCGCAAATACAGGCGAAAGCAACCAACCAAACAATGGATAGAACAATCCGGCCGCCAATGGAATGCCAATTATATTATATATAAAAGCAAAGAATAAATTTTGTTTAATGCCCCGCATTGTCATGCGTGAAAGTTTAATTGCTTTTACAAGCTTAGAAATATCACCACCTAGTAGTGCTATACCTGCGCTTTCTACAGCCACATCTGTGCCAGTGCCCATTGCTATGCCCACGTCGGCCTGGGCTAATGCGGGGGCGTCATTTACCCCGTCGCCAGCCATAGCCACAACATTTCCATTTGCTTGTAATTCTTTTATTTTATTTAATTTATCTTCTGGCATAACATGTGCCACAACTTCATCTATACCCACAAGACCTGCCATGTATTTTGCAGCTTTCTCGTCGTCACCTGTTAACATTACAACTTTAATTCCAAAATTGCGTAAATCGGAAATTACCTGTTTTGATTCTGTTTTTATTTCATCGGCCACCATTACAAAACCAAGAACTTTTTCACGCGTAGCAAGTATTACCGGTGTCTTGCCTTGTATTGTATATTCTTCAATCATTTTTGAATCAAATACTATACCAAGATCATTAACAAGTTTTACATTGCCTACAAAATATTCTATTCCTTCGACACTTCCTTTTAATCCTTTGCCTTGTATGTTTTCAAAATTATTAACTTCATATATTTTAATATTTTTCTCTGAGGCATAGCTAACAATAGCGTGTGCAATAGGGTGTTCAGACTTTTTCTCAAGCGAAGTAAGTATAGAAATAAACTTTTCTTCTGTTAAATCTGAATAATTTTTAATATTAACTAGGGTTGGTTTGCCGACAGTTATGGTGCCTGTTTTGTCTACAACCACAGTATCCACCTCGTGAAGTCTTTGAAGTGTAGCTGCGTCTTTAATTAGTATACCTTCTTTTGCCCCCTTACCTACACCCACAATAATAGCCGTTGGAGTTGCTAGCCCCAGCGCGCACGGGCAAGCTATAACCAACACACCAACAAATGAAACTAGTCCGTACGACAAAGCACCAGAAAAACCTAAGCTTCCAGAACCTAATATCAACCACATTCCTAGTGTAATAAATGCAATTACTAAAACCGTTGGTACAAATATACTTGAAATTTTGTCTGCAAAGGCTTGAATAGGTGCGCGTGAACCTTGCGCATCTTCTACCATTTTTATAATTTGCGCAAGAAGTGTTTCCCCACCGACCTTTGTGGCTTTGAATGTAAACATACCATTTGTGTTTATAGTACCAGCAGAAACAGCGTTGCTTATTTCCTTGTGCACAGGCATAGGCTCGCCCGTTATCATTGATTCATCTATATACGAAGACCCGTCTACGACAATACCATCGACTGGAATTTTTACACCTGGTTTTACAACAACCATATCCCCATGCACAACTTGGCTTATTGGTATTTCAATTTCAATACCACCACGAACAACAAGTGCAGTTTTTGCTTGTAAATTTAAAAGTTTTTCTATTGCGTCGCCGGTTTTTATTTTTGATTTAGCTTCTAGGTATTTTCCAAGAGCAATAAAAACAATAACAATAATAGTTACGTCATAGTACGTTGCAGAAACATTTGGAAAACTTTTTAATA
>CAIQAW010000027.1 GCA_903869875.1 Candidatus Nomurabacteria bacterium
CAGAGCATTTGAAAGTACGTGCAGGTTTGGGCAACAAAGTTGCTTTTATCGGCCTTGGTAACCGTCTCGAAGTTTGGAATGAGGCTACGTGGAATTCTTATAAAGGCAAAGTCGAACAATCAGCCGACACCTTAGCAGAAAAGCTTGGTTCAGTCGGAGTTCTGTAATGGACCATATTTCAGTTTTATTAGAGGAAAGTATCAATGGGTTAGACATTAAACCCGGCGACACATTCCTCGACGGAACACTGGGTTCCGGCGGGCACAGCGCCAGTGTGTGTGGGCGCTACCCAACAGTATCGGTTATTGGTATCGACCGCGATCAAACGGCCCTAGACCGTACCGAAGTTCTTTTTAAAAACAAAGGTTACAAAGCAACATTTTTACTTGGCGAATTCCGAAACTTAGAAACTTTATTAAAGACTAAGGGAATAAGCCAAGTAAACCGTGTACTATTCGACTTTGGTTTGTCTTCTCCACAGATAGACACCAGTGGTCGGGGTTTCAGTTTTGCAAAAGACGAACCACTACTAATGACGATGGAAGACAAAAAGGATGGTGTTACAGCAATGGACGTAGTAAACACCTGGGCTGAAGAAACATTGGCAACAATAATCTATGGCTTCGGCGAAGAACGTTACAGTCGCCGTATAGCCAAGGCCATCGTTGCCGCACGTGCTATAGAACCAATAACACGCACAACAGCACTTGTAGACATAATACGTGGCTCTGTACCGGCTTCTTACAGAAACGGCAAGATAAACCCCGCAACTAGAACCTTCCAAGCTATACGCATAGCCGTAAACCAGGAACTAGACAACATAAACGAAGGTTTAACTGCAGCGTGGAATGTACTAGCACCGGGTGGACGCATAGCATGTATATCGTTTCATTCATTAGAAGACAGAATAGTAAAACAATTTTTTAATACAAAAAAAGAAGAGGGTGCGAAAATTATTACTAAAAAACCAATAACTCCGATTATTACTGAAATCAGCAGTAACCCACGGAGTCGAAGCGCCAAGCTTCGTATAATAGAAAAATAAAATGTCATACAAACAAGTTCAACAACAAATAAACATGCATGCATCTGGTAAACAGGTGTATAAAGTCGTCGGTACATTGTGTTTGTTGATGATAGGTTTATATGTATATTTTATCAGTGCTATAACATTTAACGTAGTAGAACGCCGCGGTCTTGAAACAGCTTTAAAAACAAACCTAAGTCATGTTGGACAACTACAACTAACATACTTAAGTTTGACCAAACAATACGACTACACCTATGCAACAGCTAATGGTTTTGTACCGGTCGGACATGTTGCATATGTAGACCGCACCCCATTGCCAGTTGCATTTGCCGGACATGCAAACGAATAAATACAATAGAATATATGTTATAGCAGGTGCTTTTCTGTTTGTCGGTGTATGTATTATCGTACGCCTTTTTTATGTTCAAGTTATACACCACGATTCATATTTAGACCGTGCTGACAGACAGTTTACATCACCATCAGGTAATGTTTTTGACAGAGGTAGTGTGTTTTTTACAACAAAGGAAGGTGAACGTGTTACAGCTGCTACAATGCAACTAGGTTATAAACTAGCTATAACACCACGCCAGGTTACAGACCCAGAAATGGTATATAACAAAATAAATGAAGTAGCACCAATAGACCGTGCTGATTTTGATAAAAAAGTAGCTAAAACTACAGATCCATACGAAGAAATAGTAAACAGGCTTACAGACGAACAAGCAAAAACACTACGCGATGCAGACCTACCAGGTGTGTCTTTATACAAAGAAAAATGGCGTTTTTACCCAGGCGGGGCTATTGCGTCACAGACTTTAGGTTTTGTTGGTTTTGACGACAAAGACAAACTTGTTGGGCGTGCTGGACTTGAAAATTCTTTTAATGCAACATTGTCACGTAAAGCCGACGAAGTAAATGTAAACTTTTTTGCAGAAGTTTTTGGCGACATAAACGACACAGTTTTTAAAAACACAGTAGACGAAGGTGACGTAGTTCTAACTATAGAACCTTCGGTACAGGCAGAACTAGAAAAAACCATGACAGCAGTACGCGAAAAATGGAACGGCGAAATAGCTGGAGGTATAGTTATGGACCCACGCGACGGTAGTATTATAGCAATGGCTGGCGACCCTATGTTCGACCCGAACGAATATGGCAAGGTTAAGGACCCAAGTGTATTTCTAAACCCAAATACTGAACGTGTTTATGAAATAGGTTCTGTTGTAAAACCTTTGGTTATGGCGGCTGCTATAGACATGGGCCTACTTACACCAGATTCTACATACACAGACTACACAGGTTCGTTAACTATCAGTGGTAAAACTATAAACAACTTCGATAAAAAAGGTCGTGGTGTGGCAACAATGCAAACAGTATTAGACCAGTCGCTAAACACCGGTATGGTTTTCGTAGAAAACAAACTAGGGCACGATAATTTCCGAAAATACATGTTGGCATACGGTCTGGGCGAAAAGACTAATGTTGGTCTACCAGGCGAACTTTCCGGACTTGTTTCAAACCTTAAAGCTAAAGACGAAGTTGCCTACGCAACAGCGGCTTTCGGGCAGGGTATAGCCGTTACACCTGTAGAAGCTGTTCGTGCATGGGGTACATTAGCTAACGGTGGCTATATGGTGCAACCGCACGTTGTAGCTGGTATAGATAAACAAATAACTGGCTACACACCTATAGACTACCCACTGGGCGCACAAGTTTTAAAAACAGAAACTACAAAAACTATCGGCACAATGTTAACTCATGTTTTCGATGTAGCATACGGTGGTGGTAAAATTAAATACGAACATTATACTGTCGCTGCTAAAACAGGTACTGCACAGGTGGCTATGCCAAACGGTCAGGGTTACTACCCAGACAAACACATGCATTCGTTTTTCTCATACTTCCCAGTATCAAACCCACGTTTTGTAACGTATTTCTTTATCCGCGACCCGAAGGGTGCACAGTATGCATCACAAACATTGATACCACCATTTTTGGAATTCTCTAAGTACCTTATACACTATTATGAAATACCACCAGATAGATAATGTTTACTTGGAAGTCGGACTTCCAAGTAATGTTTCTGTTGTAAAATAAAAATACTGGGGTTGGGCCCCAGTATTTTTATTTGTATATTAGTGTAACTAACTAGTCGTTTTGTTATTTTTGTTCTGCACATAGGGTAACAAATAGTGGTCTACACCATAGTAGCCAGCTACACGCCACGCCATACATACACCCATACCAAGTACAAATAGTATTGGGTTTACACTTACTGAGCCTGCAAGCATAAAGTTTAAGTTCATAAATGAACCAAAGAATGCGGCAATGCCAGTAAATATACCAAGTATTAATGCTGCACCAATTAGCACTTCACCGATGGTTATAACATAAGACCAAATGTGGGCATATGGTAAAACTACATGTTGTATAAACCATGCGTACCACATTGATACGTCTGGGTGCGCACCACCTGTTTTAGTTAAAGAACCGTTTAAGAAGCCTGTAATACCTGCACCAGCATTACTGCCGAACCATGCAGGGTTTATAATTTTGTCCCAACCTGCAACTAACCATGACCATCCAACATAGATGCGTATGACGAGCCAGAGAATAGAACTGTTAGTATTCTTAAAAATAAAATCTGATATTCCTGAGCCTTTATAATATATATAAGCCATAAAATTAAATTATGTTATTAAATAATTACATTTGTAACTACATATATAGTATACCCCTTAGTAGAAACTGTCTCAAGTTTTACTACGGGGCAAGTACCTTTACATATTGTTTGTATAACAAATAATCTGTAAAAGTAATTATATGTATTAAGTAAATTGTCTAAATATTTATGTTTATTGTTGCATGAATGATATAATATTTTAATGAATAAATACTTTTTGTGTGCACTTATTGCTTTGATGTTGTTTTTAAACACAACTACAATTTTACATGCTTCAACAGTAACTTCAAATGTTTCAATATCTATAAACAGTACGATGTTAAACACCAACACAACTACTGTAACTTTTGCATTTACTGAACGACCTA
Source organism: Candidatus Nomurabacteria bacterium (assembly GCA_903869875.1). Classification (GTDB taxonomy): domain Bacteria; phylum Patescibacteriota; class Minisyncoccia; order Phycocordibacterales; family UBA9973; genus MFUC01. The sequence continues at coordinate 4,085 of CAIQAW010000027.1, forward strand.
TGAATTTTACATTAAACGATATTTCAGTAACTGGTGGTACATTGTCAGGTTTAACATCGGCTGCAGACCCTCTGGTGTATACAGCTACGTTTACACCAACCACTGGTATTGCTTCGAACAACAATACCGTTTCTATTAGTTTAAAACCAACAGCTACATTTTATGGTGGGGTAGGCGGCGGTGCATGGAACCTGGCATTTGATGGTTCCAATATGTGGGTAACAAACTACTTTTCAAATAAAGTAGATAAGGTTGCATACGACGGCACGGTTACTACATATACAGGTACAGGTGACGGACCGCGTGGTATTGCATTTGACGGAACAAACATGTGGACAGCAAATGTAAGTGGAAACAATGTTACTAAAATTGCACCTGATGGTTCAATGACAAACTACGGTCCACTTGTAAGCCCTATGGATATTGCATTTGATGGCACGAATATGTGGACTGCAAATGGTGATGCAAGTGTGTCAAAAATAACCGCACTAGGGGTTATAACCACATATTCTGGTACTGGTACTAACCCTTCTTCTATTGCATTTGATGGTACAAACATGTGGACTGCAAGTTTTAATGACGACAGTGTTACAAAAATAACACCTGCAGGGTCTATGACTACATATACTGGTACGGGTGGGTATCCATTAGATATTGCATTTGATGGTACAAACATGTGGACAGCTGACTATGGTGGTTATAGTGTAACGAAAATTTCTCCAACTGGTGTTATGACTACATACCCAGGGTTAGAGTCAGCTGGGTACGGTATAACATTTGACGGAACTGATCTGTGGGTTGCAAATGTTGTTGCTGTGTCAAAAGTTACTCTATCAGGTCAGATTACAAATTACACTAGTGCAAATATTTTAGCAGCAACTGGTGTAGCTATAAATACAAACAATAGTAGTGTTTGGGTTGCAAACTATAACAACTCTGGTGTGTCAAAAATTGGTTTTGGTTCCGGTGTTTCTAATACTTTTTCAGTATCACGCCCAGGTAGTGGCTGGTCAGGTGTTTTGGTTGTTCCAAAATCAAACAACAACAAACCCCTAGATTTTATAATAGGTAGTGGCGATCAAAAAACTAATTCAAACAAACTAACTTTAAGTTTTAATGCAGACTCTAGTACTACAGCAGGGTATATAGTTTCGTTGGATCCAGAATTTAAAAACGAAGTAATACACCCATATAATAAATTTACCAATAAAGAAAGTTTTATACTTCCAGGGAAATACGGAACGTATACAGTCTATTTGTCATATGTATCTACAGCTGGTGTGCGTTCGCCATTAATTAGCCACCAAATTCTATATCAAAATAAAAATACTAACGCTAAAAAAACCACTACAAAAACTAGTGTTAAAACAGTTAAAAAGACTAATAAAAGTAATTAGTCTTCTGAAATAACAAGTCGTGTATGTGTATACACGGCTTTTGTTTTTACGCTGGTATTTATTTTATGCTATAATTGCCGTATGTTTAAATTACTAAATTTCCGAAAATTAATATTGGTTGCGTTCATAGTGGTTTCGTTTGCTGTAGGGGCACAGAATGCTTTGGCTACTGGATCCATTACTAAACAATATAGTTTTAATTATACCGACGGCGCATATCCATACGGCTCTCTAATCAATATTAGCGGCGTGTTATATGGTACTACATATCAAGGCGGAGTGAACAATGCCGGCACCCTCTTTGCCTGGGACCCAGTTACAAACACCATCACTAAGCAATATAGTTTTAATAGTTCTGACGGC
>CAIQAW010000028.1 GCA_903869875.1 Candidatus Nomurabacteria bacterium
AATGTCCAGTAACCGAACACATCGTGCACCATTGCTATATGTATTCCATCAGCATCCTTAGCATATACAACTGCCCCACCCTTTTTTTCTACAGGTATATTAGCTAGGTCAACGGGTGCCTTTTTCTTAGAAATTTGTTCTTTGCCTGGTTCGCCTATTTCTTTATATACAGCACCGATAACGCCGTTTACAAAACGACTTGAGTTTTCGCCACCGAAATTTTTAGCAAGTTCGATAGATTCGTTTATAGCAACCTTCGGTGGAACTTCGTCGCGGTTACCGAATAGTAGTTCAAACAAACCGATACGTAGTATGTTACGGTCTATAATATTTATTTTTTCAAGTGGCCATTCTGGGGCAGCCTTAGTTATAATGTCGTCTATAACTTTTTGTTTGCGTATAACACCTTCGAACAATGTTGCTGTAAACTCGTCGTCGACTAGTTCTACACCAAATTCGGCGATATTACGTTTTAGTATATCTGCGCCAGTGTCTGTTTTACAACCACCAAAGTCCCATTCAAAAAGGGTCTGAAGGGTTATTTGTCGTGCAAGGTGTCTGTTTGCCATATATTTTTATTAGAAGAACTTAAAATTAATTAGTGAGTAAACTATTTCTTTTTAGATTTAGCTTGTTTTTTAACTACCTTTTTAACGGTGTCGATTATCTTTTTACCACGGTATGTACCTGTAGTAAGTGAAGCTCGGTGGCGCATACGCATAACGCCTGATTCAGGTGTTAGTGTTTGCGCCGCTAGGGCGTGGTGCGAACGGCGGTTAGCCGTATGCGCGCGAGTGTGTCTCATTCGTACTGTCATAATATAAATAGTATACACTATTTAAACTTTTTTGCAAGGAGTGCACGGTGGTCTAATATATATAATATGGTATACTCGATACATGAAAGACGAAAAAAATCTGGCCGCATTGCGCCATTCACTAGCACATTTACTTGGCGCATCAGTCAAGGAAATATACCCCAATGCACACCTAACCTTGGGCCCGGCTATAGACGACGGTTTCTATTACGACGTTGATTTTGGTACTGACAAATTTACAGAATCTGACTTGGCCATAGTTGAACAAAAAATGCGCGACATGGCAAAAACATGGACTACTTTTGCCCATGCAGATACATCGTACGACGACGCAGTTGCCCTGTATTCTGGCAACCCATATAAAACAGAACTAATAAATGAAATAAAAGAGAAAGGTGAAAAAATAAGTTTGTATACTTCTGGCAACTTTACAGACCTTTGCCGTGGTGGACACATAGACGACTTTTCTACTATAGATATGGCCGGTTGGAAACTAGACCGCATTGCTGGCGCATACTGGCGTGGTAATTCAGAAAACAAAATGCTTACACGTATTTACGGTTTAGCATATGAGACAAAAGATGATTTAGAAAAAGAAATCTGGAGACAAGAAGAAGCAATAAAACGCGACCATAGAAAACTAGGTAAAGAATTAAAGCTATATACTATTTCTGACCTTGTTGGTTCTGGTTTGCCGTTGTTCCACCCAAGGGGTATGGTACTACGCCAAGAAATAACTAACTACCTATGGGACCTACACAAGGACCATGGTTACCAATGGGTTTGGACACCGCACTTGGCTAAAGAATCTTTATACGAAATCAGTGGTCATGCTGGGCACTATCTAGACGATATGTTTAAAGTGCATGGTGGTACAAGTAAAGAAGACTTTTACCTAAAACCAATGAACTGCCCGCACCATTACCAGTTGTTTGCTGACAACCAATGGAGCTACCGCGACATGCCTGTTCGATATTTCGAACCAGCAACAATATACCGTGACGAAAAAACTGGCCAACTAGCCGGACTAGCTCGTGTACGTTCTATTACCCAAGACGACGGACACCTTTTTGTTCGACCAAATCAAATTCAAAATGAATTTACTACAATTGTAAATATTATAAAAGAATTTTATGGAACAATGGGCATGTTAGATGGTTACTGGGTACGTCTAAGTCTACGCGGAGAAAATAAATCAGACTACCTTGGTAGTGACGAAGTATGGGAAACAGCAGAAAAAGCTTTAACTGAAGTTTGTGAAAACTTAAAACTAAACTACCGCCCTGGTTATGGCGAAGCAGCTTTTTATGGACCAAAACTAGACTTTATGTTTAAGGATGCAATTGGTCGCGAGTGGCAGTTAGCTACAATTCAATGTGACTTCAACTTACCAGAAAGATTTGATTTGAGTTTTATAAAT
>CAIQAW010000029.1 GCA_903869875.1 Candidatus Nomurabacteria bacterium
AACCAACGCCGCGCTGCTTTGAATAAAATTCTGAGTTGAGGCTGACAGAGCTGCAGTTAGATCTTTTTGTAAGTTGCCGGTCGAAACTACTGCCCCTTGATTGTTAATAGAAGAAGGTGAAACTAAGGAAGCTGAAACTGAAGACCCTGAACCCGAGGAAATGTAAAATAAAAAAAATCGATGCATAAGCATCGGTTTTTTTATTTTCTTTATGACGCTGATGAATTTATGGTAAACATTGCGTCTAGGTATTTCCAGAATGTTGCGTCGTCTGAAAGTTTTGCAACACATTCACTGGCAACGGCTTCCATGCGGGATTTGGGGTGTAGTCGGTCTAGTGGGTAGTGGCGGTAAACCCATGCAACTTTGTCCCCGTAGGCGTCTTTTATTTGGTGCATAGTTGTGTGGAAGCGTTGGCAGTATGGGCAGTCAGAATCTGAATATTCTACTATTATTATTGGTGCGTTGGGGCTACCTACAATATGGTCGCCTGGCAGTAACACTGTTGTTGCAGTGGGTTTCTGTTCTGCTTCTAGTGGTATGGTTTTACCTGCCAAACCTGCGTCTATAACTGTTTTAATTGTTTCTATAGGCAAAGACCCAACAATTTGTATTTGTTGGTTAGTACTTGCAACCATAATTATAGAAGTTGGAGTGCCTTGTATACCCAGTGGTGCTGCAAGGGCAATCTGATCTTTTACTGTTTGTTCTGCGTCACCAGCGTCCATACATGCTTCAAATTTGTTTGCATCAATGCCCATGTTTGTAGCAAAAAGTTCTATAGCACTGTATTCTTTACCATTAGTTGGTTTGTTGTTTGTTTTATCCGGTGCAAATACAAATATCAAGGCAAGGCCTATAATAACTGCTGCAGTAACTATAGCTTGGGGTATACCGAAGCCTGTGTTAGTTGTTTGGTTTACTGTAGTGCCTTGTACTGTTTTTTCAGTATTTTCAGGCACTATGTTTGTGTCGTTTTGTGTGTTGTGTTCATTTTCCATGTGTGTATTATACCCCGTAGTAGAGTTTTTTAAAAGTAAAATTCACTACGGGGGCTGCCACTTAATTTGTTGCATTAATCTTATTTTGTGCTATTATATTCCTATTGCCACTAATGGTAATAAGCCGCTTTAGCTCAGTTGGTAGAGCAATACTTTTGTAAAGTATGGGTCCTCGGTTCAAGTCCGAGAAGCGGCTCCAAAAATACAGTAAAATAAATAAAAGCCCCTTACGGGGCTTTTATTTATTTATCGCGTTCTTCTTCTTTTATTTTGGCCTTTAGTTGTTTAATTTTATATTTGTATTCTACAACACTACGCCAGAAGAATGAATTTTGATGTTCCTCGGGGGTAATAGGCTTTTTCGAGAAGAATGCATACACACGTGGCATATGTAGTTCGAAAAACTTTGCTATGCGTGCACCAGTACGAATTCTAAATTCAGATATGGTTATAAATGCACTGTGCAAACCACGGCTAATGCGGTAGGCAATAAACTTTGCAGTCTGAGTAATAACCTTTTTTTCGTGTAACTGTGTTTTATGTATAGTGTCTACTGTTATAACACCAGTGCGTAGTAAATACGCGCGGTAGCAAGTTGTAACATACAACGCCACAGCAGATAGTATAAATATTACGATTAAAAAGGTTGTACCCATCCCGTTAGAAGCAGATCGCGATCAGTGCGATTTTTGGCTTAATTATATTAGTAATTATATTTTGCAATCTATACATATTTTTTTTATTAGATTATTGCGATTGCGGCTTCTAACGGGACCATGTTCCGCTATTAATATTATACTGTAAATTGAGTAAATGAAACAATACTTGCACCTGCTTCCTTAAGTAATTGACCGATAGTTTTTGATGGATCTTTGATAAAGTTTTGTTCTACCAAAGTGTATTCCTTAAAGTATGTGTCTAGTTTACCTTGAAGTATTTTTGCTTTCATTTCAGCTGGTTTGTCAGATTCGTTAACTTCAGCAGTAAATAGTTCTGTAACTTTTACTTTGTCGTCTTCACTTATGTCAGCTACAGTTGTAAAGCGTGGGTACATAGCTGTAACATGCATTGCTATGTCGCGTGCTAGGTCTTTGTTACCACCTTCTAGTACAACTACAGCGGCGTTTTTACCATTGTGGTTGTATGAACCTACTGTAGAACCGGCTAGTACCGCAGTTGTACCAAGTTGGATGTTTTCGCCAATCTTTTGTACTAATGGGTCTATCATTTCTTTTGCTTTCGCAGAAACTTCATCTGTACCTTCAGTCAACGCAAGGTCGGTTAGGGTGTTAACTAGCGCTACGAAGTCGTCGTTTTTAGCTACGAAGTCTGTTTCGCATAGTAGTGTTATAACAGCTGTTTTGTCAGCACCGTCTTTAACGTTTATTAAACCTGCGCCTAATGTACGGTCTGACTTTTTAGCAGCACTTGCACTTGATTGTTTGCGTAGCAATATCAAAGCAGTTTCCATGTCGCCATCAGATTCTTCTAAAGCTTTTTTACATTGCATTACTGATACACCTGTTGTATCGCGTAATTCTTTTACCATTTCTGTTGTGATTATCATCCCGTTAGAGATAGGAAGTGCCAAATTTAATTTATTGAACACTTATCTATTTTAAATTTAATTATAATTTTCTCGACTATTAATATTTTTTTATAAGGCACTTCCGTAGATATCTTATTTGCCGTATATATCTTACCATATTTTATTTTCTAACACATAGTAACAATACAACATTTGTTATCTCTAACGGGATTCATATCCAAAATGGATTATTGGTTTTTGTAAGCTTTTTTAAGCTCGTCAATAAAGAATGAAATACTAGATACAGACCCATCGTTAGCAACAATAGGGAATGTAGCAACGCGGTTGTCGCAGTCTGTGTTCATAAGTGCAATAACTGGTATGTTCATTTTTTGACATTCAGTAACTGCAATGTGTTCGCGTTTAGCGTCAACAACTATAACCGCAAAAGGCATAGCTGTCATTGTTATAAGACCTGAAAAGTTTGTTTCCATGTCGGCTATTTCACGGTCGATAAGTAAACGTTCTTTCTTAGTGTATTTTTCAAGTTCACCACTGTCGCGGTCAGCTTTTAGTTGTATCAAGCGGGCGATACGTTTTTTAATTTCATTGAAATTTGTTAACACGCCACCTACCCAACGTTCAGTTACAGAAAGGGTACTAGTGTCGGTTGCAGCATCTAATACTGCTTTTTTGGCTTCAGGTTTTACCCCTACCCAAAGTATTTGTTTGCCTTTAGAACCAAGGTCTTTCAAAAATGTTTTTGCATTTTCTAGTTGAACTTCAGTTTGTATAAGGTCGATAATATCAACACGGTTTTTGGTGCCGTATATAAATTTTGATGCAGAAGGGTGGCGACGAGTTTTTGAATACCCGAAATGTGCCCCTTTTTCGAACATCGTGTCAATAAGGTTAGACATAAAAAATTCTATGGTTAATTATATAATGCTTCCGTTTTTAAGCATTCCAGCCTATTTACAAAGGGTTTTAACCTTCACGGAAGTACTGATATAGTACCAGAAAAACACCTATTTTGCAAGGCTGATACTACATTGTATAAAACAGTGTTTTAGAGTACTATGTCTATATATGGAACAAGTAAAAGCAAACGAAAAGGCTATAACCCCACGGGCAACCGACTATAGCCAGTGGTACCTCGACATTATTGCCGCGGCTGATTTGTCTGACTATTCTCCGGTTAAGGGTTGTATGGTTATAAAACCGTATGGTTACCAGTTATGGGAACGTATACAAAACGTGCTTGATGCAAAGTTCAAAGACATCGGTGTAAACAATGCGTATTTTCCAATGCTTATACCTGAACGACTGCTCACTCGTGAAAAAGAACACGTTGAAGGTTTTGCCCCTGAAGTGGCAGTTGTTACACATGCTGGTGGAGAAAAATTAGAAGAACCACTTGTACTACGCCCAACATCGGAAACTATAATTTACGAAATGTACAAAGACTGGATACGTTCGTACCGCGACCTACCACTATTAATAAACCAATGGGCTAACGTTATACGTTGGGAAAAACGTACACGTCCATTTTTACGTACAACAGAATTCTTGTGGCAAGAAGGCCACACTGTACATGCAACTAATGCAGAGGCAGATGCATTTGCTAAAAAAATGTTGGACTTGTATGAAGGTTTTCTACGCGACTACATGGCAATACCAGTTGTTAAAGGTATGAAGTCTGAATCTGAAAAGTTTGCAGGTGCACTATATACATATACATGCGAAGCAATGATGCAAGACGGCAAAGCCCTGCAAATATGTACATCACATAACCTGGGCGACCATTTTGCGAAGGCTTTTGATATTAAGTTTGTCGACGAACAAAGTTCTAGTCAGTATGCATGGCAAACTAGTTGGGGTATGTCTACACGTGCTATCGGTGGACTAATAATGACACACAGCGACGACAAGGGTCTGGTGCTACCACCAAACATGGCAACACTAAAAGTTGTTGTTGTTCCTATTGTAAATGTAGATACAAAACAAAGTGTAGAAGAAAAGGCAAATGAAATTGCATCAGAAATGCAAAAAGAATTTGGCGTTCGTGGAGTACATGTAGACACACGCGACATGCGCCCAGGTGAAAAATATTTTGAATGGGAAAAAAAGGGTGTACCAATTCGTTTAGAAATCGGTCCAAAGGACATTGCAAATGGCCAATGTGTATTAGTACGCCGTGACACTGGTGAAAAAATTGTTACACCACTTACTGATGTAGTTACAAATATACAAAACACTTTAAAACTAATACAAGATTCGTTGTATAACTCGGCGTTAGAAAGACAAAACTCAAATACAGTTGAGGCTAATACTTGGGACGAATTTGTTTCTGCAATAGAAGATGGTAAATTTGTACTTGCACACTACGATGGTTCTGCAGAAACAGAAAAATTAATTAAAACAGAAACATCTGCAACTGTACGCTGTATTCCGTTTAATGAAGTTGCTTCGGAAGGTTTATGTATAAAAACAGGTGCGCCATCAAAAGGTCGAGTTATATTTGCTAAGAACTATTAATTATTCTGTAACCTGTAAACTATAAACTGTAACCTACTATTATGCTCGATAAATTTTACAAACTATTTTCAAATGACATTGGTATAGACTTGGGTACTGCAAACACCCTGGTGTATTTGAAGGGACACGGTATTGTTATAAACGAACCGTCTGTTGTAGTTGTAAACCAAAAAACCGGGCAGATAGTGGCCATCGGTGTCCAAGCTAAAGAAATGCTTGGCCGTACACCTGCACACTTGCGTGCAGTACGCCCACTGGTAGACGGTGTTATTTCTGATTTCGAAGTAACCGAAGAAATGCTAACTTACCTTATAAACAAAGCCAACAAAATGGACAAAAAGTTTTTCCGTCCACGCGTGGTTATAGGTGTACCAACAGGTATAACTAACGTCGAGGCCCGTGCCGTTTACGACGCGGCTAAAAGTGCTGGTGCACGTGAAGTGCATTTGATAGAGGAACCTGTTGCAGGTGCCCTAGGTATACGTTTACCTATAAAGGAAGCTATTGGTACAGTGGTAGTAGACATTGGTGGTGGTACAACAGACATTGCAGTGTTGGCGTCTGGTGGTGTTGTTCGAAGTAAGAATTTAAAAGTTGCCGGCGACACATTAAACAACGACATTATTGTATACATGCGCGATGAATTTAAACTTTTGATCGGAGAGAAAACCGCCGAAGGTGTAAAAATAGCTGTCGGTAGTGCAGCACCAACTGCATACCAAGAAACTTCTGTACGTGGTCGCGATATGTTAACTGGATTGCCCCGCGAAGTTATAGTTACTGATGGCGACATACGTGAAGCTCTAGCACCCTCGATAGCCCAAATTGTAGATGCAGTACAGGAACTATTAGAAACAACACCACCTGAAATACTTTCAGACATATTACACCAGGGTATAGTTGTGTTCGGTGGCGGTGCTATGATACAGGGTCTAGATCAGTTGTTCCGCACAACATTCCGTGTACCAGTTTTCGTTGCCGAAGAACCACTAACAGCAGTAGCCCGTGGCACAGGTATAATGTTAGAAGATTTTGATTTTTATTCGTCTTTACTATTAGACCAAAAACATGACATCGCCCCTAGATAGAACACAAAAAGCTTCGTATAAGAAAAACCGCGCAATCGTGGGCGGTATTGTTTTTGTTTTATTGTTGGGTGTCATTATGTTTTTTTCTTCTCGTGCTATAAAACATACACGTAGTCGTGGCGAACTAATTACAGTGCCATTGTGGCGTTTAGACACACGCGTTTCATTAATAGGTAAAGATTTGTATTATTATTTTGCGTCGCGAAACACATTAGAAAGTTATGTTACTGATCTAAAATACCAAGTACAAAATTTACAATCAGCTAATGC
>CAIQAW010000030.1 GCA_903869875.1 Candidatus Nomurabacteria bacterium
TGAAATACTTGCACAAGTTAGGTTTCCGTTTGCAGCGATAGTAGTTGCAAATTGGTTGGCTCCACAGTCTGTTGGGTTAGCAGCGAGAGCAGTAGCTGTACCTGCGTTTCCTGAGATAGTTGTTTGGTCACCGGTGTTTGTGCCAGTAGATGTACCAGAACCAGATGGTGCACCAACCATAGCAGCTGTAATACCAGAAACTGTTCCGGTAAATGTTGGTGAAGCAAGTGGTGCAAATGCAGTTGATGTAAATGCGTTTGTTCCAAGTGTACCACCAGTACCAATGTTTAATGTTGAACCATCTGTACCGGCTAGTGTTAAAATATTATTTACTGTCAAACTTTTTCCAGATGCAAAAGTAAGACCAGTAACAGTTGCAGCATTACCAGTTGTGTTTTGGTTTAATGTTGGAAAATCTCCGGCCACTGCAATACTTGGCACACCAGTTACTGTTGTGTTTTTAAGAATACCAGTAGCAAGTGATGAAAGTAATGTGTTGTTAATACCAACAACAGTTAGTGCAGTTGCGCCAGTTGCGTCGCCTGTATGTGTTGCATTTGAAACCAATGAAGAATACAAAGTGTTAACGGCATTGTCACCAGTGTTTGTACCTGAAACTGATGCATTGTCTGACACTGTAAGTGTTTTACCAGCAGCAATGTTTAATGTGTTTGTTCCGTTTGCAGTAACTGTAAGTCCATTAAATGTTTTGTTTGTTAGGGCTTCAGAGCCAGCAAGTGTAGCAAAGTCTGCACCTGTTAGTGCTGTGTTGAAGTCTGAAATACTTCCTGTGATACCAACGATACTTGTTTGGTCACCGGTGTTTGTGCCTGTAGATGTACCAGAACCAGATGGTGCACCAACCATAGCGGCTGTAATACCAGAAACTGTTCCGGTGAATGTTGGTGATGCAAGTGGTGCGAAGGCTGTTGATGTAAATGCATTTGTACCAAGTAAACCAGTAACAGAGTTCAGGTTAGTAAGTGAAGCAGTAAGACCGGCCAAAGCTGATGCAGATTCTGCCAAGTCTACAACACCGTTTGTGTTTGTGTCGTAGGTTGTTGTTAGCATGTCGCCTGTACCTGCTAATGTTTGCCATGAAGGTAAACCAGAAGCAACAACCAACGCTTTGCCGTTTGAACCAACAGGTAAACGAGCAAAGTTACCACTACTGTCGCGGTAATATATATCACCTGTTGCATCAGAACCCAATGTAAGTTTTAAACCACCAGCGTTTACTGAACCAGCTAGGTTAAGTGCGCCTGAAGTTAAAACTGGAATGTTATTTGCAACTGGTGTTTGTGAAGGAGTAAAGCCACCAACTGTTTTTGAGTTTACTGCGTAGCCAGCAGAAACAACACGTTGGCGTGGGCCAAGTGTTTCGAAACTTGATACTGCAGCACAAGAACCTGAAATAGATGCGGCTACGTCTATGTTTAAGTAAACTTCGTCTGTAGAATTAAAATCAAAATCAAGCAAGTCGCCACCAGCTGATATGTCGCCGATGTCTGCGTTTAGCACACCGTTTTTAACTGACACTGTCATTTTACTAGGCGCACCTGTTGGCCAAAGTTTTGTACCAGAACCTACAGTGGTGTTGTCGTACAAAGAGAATTTGAAACAGTAGTTAGTACCACTAGCACCGCCTAGCAATGTGCCTGATGAATCAAGAAGTCTACCTTGGTGGTGTAAGATACTTGGCACACCAGTTGCTGCAATTGCGTTACCAGGTATAACAAGAGAAATTAAAATAAAAGTTGAAGCCACAAAAAACACACTTTTACGCAAGCATAGAGAAAAATATTGTGATGTTTTTCTTAAAAAAAAGTGCATTGATGTACTTCGTATATGTCCCCCATATACTATGTATATATTATAACTTGTAACACACACAAACACAATAGAAAATAAGGCTATTTTGGGTAGTTTATCCACAACTAATAAAAAACACAAAAAAATTATTTTTGTGTTTTTTATTTTGTATTTTTATCTGTAAACTGTAACCTACAAACTGTAACCTACTATTATTTTCTTGCGTCAGCAATCTGATCTGCAATGTTTTGTGGTACCACGTCGTAACGTAGGAATTCCATTGTAAACGATGCACGACCTTCAGACATAGAACGTAGTGCGGTAACATAACCGAACATTTCTGAAAGTGGCACAACAGCATTAACAACTTTGTTCATACCGCGTTCTGCCATACCTTCGATCAAACCACGCTTTGAAGACAAGTTACCTGTTACGTCACCCATGAACTGGTCAGGAGTAACAACTTCTACCTTCATCATTGGTTCTAGAACCACTGGTTTAGCACGTTTTGCTGCTTCTTGGAATGCCATAGAAGCTGCTATTTTAAAGGCTATTTCAGAAGAGTCGACATCGTGGTAACTACCGTCGTATAGTTCACATGAAATGTTAACCATTTTGTAACCTGCAGTAACACCGCGATCCATAGCTTCTTTTAGACCTTTTTCAACAGCTGGAATAAATTCCTGAGGAATTGCACCACCCTTAATGTTGTTAATGAATTCAAATTCTGCTGAACGTTTAACGTTTTTAGGTAGGTCGGCAATGTCTTCTGCAGTCAGTGACATGTCCATAGGCTTCATCTTGATCTTAACGTGACCGTATTGACCTTTACCACCTGTCTGTTTAATGTATTTATGGTCTGCTTCAGATGTACCCATAACAGTTTCGCGGTATGCAACCATTGGTTTGCCAACGTTTGCTTCAACATTGAATTCGCGCTTCATACGGTCAACGATAATTTCCAAATGCAGTTCGCCCATACCGTAGATTATTGTTTCGCCAGTTTCTGGGTCAGACATAACTTTAAATGTTGGGTCTTCTTGTGCAAGTCTTGAAAGTGCCATACCCATGCGTTCTTGGTCGGCCTTTGTTTTAGGTTCAACACGTAGGGAAATAACTGGTTCTGGGAACTTGATACGGTCAAGTATTATTGGTTTTTCTTCGTCACAGATTGTGTCTGAAGTAATTGTATCTTTTAGACCAACAGCGGCTGCAATTTCACCAGCGAAAACCTTCTTCACTTCTTCGCGGTCGTTTGCATGCATACGCAATATACGTCCGATACGTTCCTTGTTACCAGTACGTGGGTTATATACATATGAACCTGCTGTTAATGTTCCAGAATAAACACGGAAGAATACAAGTTGACCAACGAATGGGTCAGAAGCAATTTTGAACGCCAAACCAGAAAAAGGTTCGTTGTCGTCTGCTTTTCTTGAAACTTCTTCTCCTGTTTCAGGGTTTATACCTGTAACTGGGCGGATGTCAGTTGGGGCTGGAAGGTAGTCTACAACAGCGTCCAATACTAGTTGAACACCCTTGTTTTTCAATGCTGAACCAGCAAACACAGGGAATATTTTGTTTTCGATAACTGCTTTACGCATTACCTTTTTAAGTTCATCTACAGAGAATTCTTTACCATCTAGGTACGCTGTCATCATAGCGTCGTCGTTTTCAACTATTTTTTCTATAAGTTCTGCATGGAATTTCTTAGAAACTTCAAGCATGTTTTCAGGAATTTCTTTTTCAATAACGTTGGCACCCATGTCGCCTTCGAAATAGTAAGCCTTCATTTTTAACAAATCAACTACACCTTCGTGTTGGTCTTCTTCGCCGATTGGTATTTGCATACGAACTGCACTTTTATTCAAACGGTCTAGAACAGATGCGTATGAACGCTCGAACGATGCACCCGTACGGTCAAGTTTGTTTATAAAACAAATACGTGGAACCATAGCTTCGTCAGCATAACGCCAGTTAGTTTCAGATTGTGGTTCTACACCAGCAACACCATCGAAAACAACAACGGCACCGTCTAGCACGCGTAGAGAACGCTTAACTTCAACGGTAAAGTCGATGTGGCCAGGTGTGTCGATAATGTTAAAACGTACTTTTTTACTTTTATCTGCGCCCATGTATGTTGGGTTCCAGAAACAAGTAACAGCCGCAGAGGTAATAGTAATACCGCGTTCGCGTTCTTGTTCCATCCAGTCAGTGGTGGTTTCACCATTGTGCACTTCGCCGATTTTGTGTGACACGCCGGTATAGAAAAGCACACGTTCTGATGTTGTTGTTTTACCAGCATCAATGTGGGCGATAATACCAAAGTTTCGCACGCGTTCTAGAGGGTAATCTCGATTGTCCATATAATAATAGTTGAAAAATGTTAAAAAATAATAA
>CAIQAW010000031.1 GCA_903869875.1 Candidatus Nomurabacteria bacterium
CTCCTCCTTTCCGAAAAAACAATCCACACCGCCGAAGGCGGTGCTGAATTCCGAACCCAGAATTCATTGGCGAAAACGGGCGAAACAGCGTGGGCGTTGCTTCGCAACGCCCACACCATGTCTTCTTTAAAACCATTTAGTTCGTTTAAGGTGCCATCGCCGGGAATCGAACCTGGATCAGCTCGTTAGGAGTGAGCCGTTCTATCCATTGAACTACGACAGCATATAAGCCGACGTTACAGTCGGCTCCTCGACCAGAGCGTCGGGGCTAGCCGGTAATACCTAATAATTCGCGGATACGTGGTTCGTTAAAGCCAACAATAAGGTCGTTACCTATAGTTATAACAGGTACGCCCATTTGGCCACTTTTAGTAACCATTTCAGTACGTTTTGCCATATCTACTGAAACGTCGTATGTAGAATACTGTACATTATGTTCAGCGAAAAACTCCTTGGCTAGGTTACAAAAATGACATGTTGGTGTTGTATATATTGCTACTGGTTTCATATATATAATTCTGTTGGTTTAATTCTAATATTGCTAGTATACCACCAAATGCAGCAAAAGAAAAAGGCGTACTGTTGTGGCAGTAAGCCTTAAGAAAATTTAGAAAATAGAAGTAATGTACCCAGGTTTTCTTAAAGGGTCTAGTAAAGAAAGAAACACTATAAAAAAACCTGAAAAAGCTGTAATACCAAAAAAAGCTGCCATCATTTTTACCCACATTCCAATTTCTTTTTGAGACACAGTAAATATGGAACCTAAAGTATCAATAAAGAATTGATGGACCATTACACCGCCTAAAGTAACCATTAACAGTAAAGCAGAAGCTACAAAAGAAACAATTAGCATTTTGTATATTTTCATGATGCAAAATAATTAGATTTATATAAACTATTGCATACTATTAGTACAAAAGTCAAACCTTAAATTTATTTTTTACTTCTAAATATATTTTTAAGTTTATCTATAAATGACAAATCTGGTGCACTTTCTACAGGTATGCTGTGTTCAGTATCTGTTATTAGTATTACTTGTTCGCCAGGCTTGGCCACTGGGTACTGGCTACGTAGGTAGTTTTCTATACCCTGTTCGGTTTTCAAAGATTCTACTTTTGCTACCATTGCAGCTTCGTCGGCTTTAGATTTTAGTACAGCTTGTTCAGCAGTGTCGCGTTTTGTTTTTACTTGGCGGTATTTACCATATACGTTATACAAAGAAAGTGAAAGTAGTACCAAAAGTACCAACAATACAAAAAGTACTGGTTTAGTGTAGAAATAGTCTGAAGCCTTTTTGTGCATTTGAAAACCGCTCATAATAGTGCTAGTATAACAGTATGCTTTTCAACACACAACATAAAAAGAAATTCCAACGCGTATTTGCCGTTTTTTGTGCATTGATCATCATTTCAATGATCTTGCTACTAGTCGGCCCCCTATTCCGCGGATATTAATATTAAGTAGAAAAACACCCCACATGTCAGACATGTGGGGTGTTTGACATTTAGTGCTTATTTATGATATTGTGATTAAAATTAACCAATCTTTTCAATTATGTACAGCCTAAAATACAATCGTGCTAAAGCACTTAATTCGGCATTTATAGCCTGCATTATTTCTACTATCGTAGTGTTTATTATTAACCTACTACCCTACCAAATATCATTGACAAGGGAGTTTAAGTTCGGTTCCCCAAACTTAGTAATACCAAGTATGTCAACATGGTATTTACCTTTATTTGTGTTTTTAATAGTATTTGAAATCAGATACATTTACTATTTATCAAAAATATTTAACAAATCGGATTTACATAACATAATTTTCTTTTATGTTGCCGGTTTTTGTGTAGGAATTCTTACTATTACTATAGTAGAGACTATGTTAGGAACAACATTCGCTGAATTGGTTTTGATACTAGTATTTATTTGTATACTTATATCAATATTTCTTACTGCATTTAACCCGCCCAAAAGTTATGACCAAGGCTATCAAAGTTTTGTGGCCGGAATTAGTATGAAATGTTTCGCCATAACATGCAGTACGGCTTTAATAGCTTCCTACATAGGAATCTCTGTCGTTTTAATTGATTTAATGGATTTATTTTTAATTACTCTATTTTGTGTAAGCATTGTTGTTATGTGCATACATGCAATATTACCGTCAGTAATCGCAATCTGCGAAAGATTATGGGTTGTAATTAAATCACCAAGCATCAAAGGCATTATAAACAACGAACAAGTTAGCCTTTAAAAAGGATGAGCCTTTAGTTCAAAAGCTGGAATTTTTTTCAAAATTTTCCAGCTTTTTTAATTTGTATTTTCTAATCATTCACACAAATCTCCGCTAGGCCTTGCCTAGCGGAGATTTAACTTTCACCTGTAACCTGTCCACTATAACCTGCTTTTACTCTTTCATCATTTTTACAAAAACGTCTTGGTCTATGTGCACCCGGCCTTCGGCCTTCATACGTTTCTTACCTTTTTTCTGCTTTTCCCATAGCTTCATACGGCGGGTAATGTCGCCCCCGTACATATGCTGTGTTACATCCTTTTTAAAGGCAGACATGCCCTTAGAAGCCAATATACGGCCCAAGGCAACGCCCTGGATCTTAAATGCGAACTGTTCACGGGACAGCAGTTGTTCCAGCTTTTCTACGGCTTTTTCAGCTTCGCCTTGAACACGTCGTTTAGCAATAACACGGGAAAATGCCGGTACAACTTCGTCGGCTATAACAATGTCTAAACGGGTTACGTCAGCTTCGCGCATATCAGCCATTTCGTATGAAATAGATGCGTAGCCAGAAGAAACACTTTTTAATTCATCAAAAAAGTTACGCATCATTTCGCGTAGTGGCATAGTTAATCCGATGCGTGAACGACTGTCACCAAAGTTTATAACTTCGTGTACTTCGGCTTCGTGGTCGTACAACATTGGCATTAGCGGACTAACATATGTAGTCGGTGTAATTATAGTTGCGTTAACCCATGGTTCCATAACCTTGGCTACTTGGCCGTCATTCGGAAACATTATAGGTGTGTAAACTGTTTCTTCCTTCGCAGGTACACCAGGACTGGCTTTATAAGTAATAATATAAGTAATAGATGGTGTGGTTACAATTAGTTCCAAATCAAATTCACGTCGTAGACGTTCAGTAATAATTTCAAGATGCAACATACCTAAGAAACCACAACGAAAACCACGGCCTAATATACCTGAAGTTTCTTCTTCATGACTAAATGACGAATCAGACAAACGTAAACGGTCTAATGCTTTTTTTAATTCTGGAAAATCATCTTGAGATTCTGGGTACACAGATGCCCACACCACAGGAGAAGGTTTAAAATAACCTGGAATAAGTTCCATTGGTTTTCGAGTAAACGTAATAGTGTCACCCACTGACGCTATGCCGGGTTTTTTGATACCAGTTACCATGTAACCGATTTCCCCCATTGCTAGTTCTGGTAGTGCTTTTTCAGTTGGCACAAATGTACCAACTTCTAGTGGACTAAACTGTTCGCCTGACACACCGAAAACAAGATTGTCTCCTTTTTTAAAACTACCATCGATAACACGCACGTAAACTATAACACCGCGGTGGTTAGAATATTGGAAATCAAACACAAGTGCACGACCAGTGTCGGAAGCAACAACACCAGCTGGTGGTGGTACTATGTCTATTATTTTTTGCAACAATTCAGGTACACCTTCGCCTGTACGACCTGATACCAATAAAATTGTATCTGGGTCTATATCTAACAATGTGGCAACTTCAGCACGAACATCGTCTACGCGTGCTAGTGGCGAATCTACTTTAGACAAAACTGGTATTATAGTTAGGCCAGATTCGCGCGCCATACCTAATGTTGTTAATGTTTGTGCTTGTACACCTTGGGTTGCGTCTATCAGCAATATAGAGCCTTCTACAGCCTTTAGTGCGCGAGATACTTCGTATGAAAAGTCGATATGCCCAGGGGTGTCGATAAGGTTCATTTCATAAGTAGGGCCACCTTTTACAGGTGTATGTTCCATACGTACTGGCTGCATTTTAATAGTTATGCCACGTTCGCGTTCCAGTTCCATTTGGTCTAGAACTTGGTCTCGCATGTCGCGGGCCTGTATAGTGCCAGTAACTTCCAACATACGGTCGGCAAGTGTCGACTTGCCGTGGTCAATGTGGGCAATTATTGAAAAGTTTCGAATTCGACTTACATCCATCCCGTTTAGAAACAGGTCGCGGTCAAAACGCAACATGTTTGATTATATTTATAAATTCTGCGACCGCGGTTTCTAACGGGATCCATAGGGGCTATAGTAGCAAAATAAACAACATTTTGCTACTAAAATCTTATTTTATGAAATAAAGGCATAATATGTTTGTTTTTTGCAAAAACCAAAACTGTTGCCCATAGTGCCCCGCCGACTAGACCCACAGTTAGTACGCGTGCAAGTTCTGTTTTAGCAGATATTACTGATGGCACTAAACTATAAGATATATGCAAACCGCCATATAACACTATACCTAACAATACACCTGCACCTATAACATCTGCACCGTGGCTGATTATAGACCGCGCTGTATAACGTGGAAAATGTTTTTTAATAGATATATACATTAGACCTATGTTTATGTATTCGCCCAGTGTATACGCTAATGGCAGTACTATCATGTTTGCGTGTGGCAAACCACTAATGCCAAACAAATTTGTCAGCGCGTTTACAGCACCAGGCATGTACAGTGTGGCTTCGTAGCCAACATAAATTAATGCAACCAATGCAACTGCTGAAATACCATTTACTATCAGTGGTTGTTTAGTATTACCTACTGCATAGTACATACGCACCAACACGTACAGTATGCCCTGTGTAGCTAGTGACAGAACAAATATACCTAACGCTGCGCCGGTAACACGTGCATGCACATAAGTAAACTTATACGAACCTAACAATATATAAACTATCTGTGTTCGAAAAATGAAGAAAACAAC
>CAIQAW010000032.1 GCA_903869875.1 Candidatus Nomurabacteria bacterium
ACAAAGTTTACGTGGCGTATTTCAGCATTATCAAAGTTTTTGTAATTACGTGTTACGTCGAACAATGTGTCTAGTGTGTACCCTGCACTAACAAGTTCTATAGCACGTGTCGGTGCACCATGGGAAACTATTAATATGTTTTTACCTTTGTATTTGTTTTCTACCTCATACATAAATTCACCTGCACGTACTAATACATCGGCATAAGATTCACCGCCGGCAGTTTTAAAGTTATATCTGTCAGCCTGGGCATTACGTAACTTGAAATAGTCTTCAATAAGTTTACCGTCAAATTCACTACCAACGTTCCATTCGCCTAAACGTGCGTCTGTAACAATGTCGGCTTCATTTAAACCTAAAACACCAGCTGCAATTTTTGCAGTTTCTAATGTACGGAAAAATGGTGACGCTATAATAATGTCTATTTTTTTATCTGCATGCGCGGTAGCAGACTGTTTAACTTGTTCTATACCCGTTTCATTCAAACCGTCTTTACTGTCTACATTACAAGACCATGTACCGGCAACATTGTGGTGTGTTAAACCATGGCGCATAACAAAATATTTATTACCAGAAGTTTGTGCATGCTTTTTTAATTTACTTAACGAATCTATAACAACATAGCCACCGTCATTTTTTTGCCATATCGGTAGTGGGGTACCCCAGTACCTGTCGCGTGACAGTGCCCAGTCGCGTATACCGTCTAGCCATTCGCCAAAACGGCCTTCCTTAATATGGTCTGGTTCCCAGTTTATTTTTTCATTTGCATCCAGTAATTGCTGACGTAGTGCCGACATACGGAAATACCAAGACGAACGTGCATAGTACAGTAGTGGTGTGTCGCAACGCCAACAGTGTGGGTAGCTGTGCATATGGTTTTCTTTTTTAAACAACAAACCACGTGCAGTAAGTTCGTCTATTATGTCTACTGCCAATGTTGGTTTACCTTTTTCGTCTACTTCTTTAACATAACGGCCTTCTAAGAAACCTGTGCCAGAAATAAATTTACCTTCTTCGTTTACTGTGTGGAACTTTGGTAGTTCGTATTTTGTACCTAGGTCAAAGTCGTCGGCACCATACATAACTGCAGTGTGCACTATACCTGTACCGTCTGTAGTGGTAACAAAGTCTGCTGCGTAAACTTTAAAAGCAGCATCAAGGTTATAGTTTACAGTGGACAGTTTACAGAGTTCGGACAAGTATGGGTAAAGTGGTTCGTATTGCATACCAACCATTTCACTACCCTTGTGTTCGGCTATTATTTCGTATCCTTCACCTAATACTGAAATTCTTTCTTTGGCAACAACAAGCACTTCGTTGTCTTTCTTTGCCTCTACATAATCTATATCTGCCCCAACTGCTAGAGCAACATTACCAGGTAGTGTCCACGGTGTTGTAGTCCACGCTAAGAAATATCCGTTTTCTACACCAACGATTTTAAACTTTACGTAAACAGATAAATCCTTCACATCTTTATATGCACCAGGCTGGTTTAGTTCGTGCGACGACAGTGCAGTACCACAACGTGTACACCAAGGTAACACCTTAAAGTCTTTATACAAATGTCCACGTTCGTTAGCACGGCCAACTACACCCCACAGTGCCTCTATATAACTGTTTTGGTATGTTACGTATGGGTGTTGCATGTCTACCCAGTAACCCATGCGTGCGGTAAAGCTGTTCCACATATCTAGATAGTCCCATACGCTTTCCTTACATTTTTTATTAAATGCTTCTACGCCGTATTCTTCTATTTCTTTTTTAGATTTTAAACCAAGAAGTTTTTCTACTTGTAGTTCTACTGGCAGACCATGGGTGTCCCAACCGCCTTTACGACTAACATGGTAACCACGCATAGTTTTGTAACGTGGAATAATGTCCTTAAAAGAACGGGCTTCAAGGTGGTGTATACCGGGTTTACCATTAGCAGTTGGTGGGCCTTCGTAGAAAACAAATTCACCTGCGTCAGTGGGTTTATTTAAAGTCTTATCGAAAATATTATTTTCTTTCCAGAATTCTAAAACCGCTTCTTCGCGAAGTGATATTGCTGATTTACTTAAATTTTCTTGGTTATTTGTATTTTGCATACTGTATGATATAAATCTTGTTAAAATTAAAAACTCGTCCATAGAAAACAACAAATGTTGCCTTCCAAGGACGAGTTTCTACCCGTGGTACCACCTTAGTTACTTCTTAATTAATGGGGTCTACACCTTTGCGGTTCTTCCCAAAGCCTGCCCTTTTTCAGGACTAAACGGTGATGCCCTTATAAAAGGCCGTTTATAACTTGTACCTAAACAATACTATAAAAAAAGAAAAACCGCAACGAATCAACGTTGCGGTAGTTATTAACATATAATGA
>CAIQAW010000033.1 GCA_903869875.1 Candidatus Nomurabacteria bacterium
AATCGGGCTTTTGGTTTTAGTGCGCGTGAGGGATTTGAAAGACGGAGGCGGTATACAAGACGAGCATAGCGAGTGCTTGTCGCCGAGTCGGGGCCGCGAAAATTTTTGGTACAAAAATTATTTGTGGCCAAATCCTTCCTAATATCAACATAAACACCATTAGGCCTTTTTTATGATTTGTTCTAAAATACAGATATGAACCTAAACCCATTTAATACAGAACCTAAACCAGATGGTGCAAAAGTATTTTCTTCAAAAGCTGGTATTGCAGCTAACAAAGTGCACATAAAATGGACCGCCGATAACCCAGATACTGAACTAACCGAAGATTCGGCCCGTGACATGCTGGCTAAGAAAAAGAGTTTCTTAATCGGAGGTATAACCATAGATGAAGTTGTGGCAGAACTAAAGAAAGAAAACATTATAAAACCACCCGCACCTGTGGTAAAAGAAAAACCGGTTTCTGTTGTCAAAGAAGTAATATTGCATGAAACTCAGTTTAGAAAACTAGATGGACTAAAAACTATCGAAGATGATGATTTGAAAAAAAGACTTGAAGAAAACCGTTTTTTTGATGCGGTAGAAAAAGATATTTTTAAGAATGATGCTGAACTGGAAGTTATTTACCAACGGTCTTTGACGTTAGGTAAGGAAAATAGTTCAGAAGAAGAAACTGACGAATACTATAATGAATTTGCAGACATTGTTAAAGGTGGTAAAGACGCAATAAAAGAAGACTTGTATGGTCCGAAGGGTTTAAAAGCTCGACAGCAAGAATTTAAAGCCAAAATGGCAGCAATGGAAGGCCCAGAAGCTATTCGTGCAGAAAAATCAAAAAAAATAGCGACAATTATTGAACGTTCAGTTACATACGGTGCTAACATGGGTTGGTATGGCAACAGTGTTACCATCGAACCTACATCACAGTTTGACGATGTAAAACGTGGTGTAGATGAAGTTTTAGAAATAAGAAAAGAAAGTTCTATTGCTGTGTCTACCTCGCAGTTTGACGATGTAAAACGTGGCGTAGACGAAGTTTTAGAAACAAGGAAAGAAGTGGAATCAAGTTTTTTGGCGCTTGGTATCGACGTTACGTACCGTGGTTTGTTAAGTGAACAATATAAGCAGAAACTTTTTGGCATTCTTCGAGGTATATCAAAAGGCCATAAAACAAAAATAAAATACTTTAAAAACCACAAAGGTGAAAAGATGAAGGAATTTGCTGTGCCAAAAACAATATTGTACTTCAATATTAACGATGTCAAAGATTTTGCAACCATGATAAAACATATCGACGAACCAGGTATTATGGAGTCATTCAAGAATACTCCGCAAAAGTTTGCCATTATGAACCAAATGATAATTCAATGCGAAAAACTGGCGGCTTTTGCGGAAGAATCAAAAAATGACATTTTTAAGAAATACAAAGACATTGTTTCGTCTATAAAGGAATTGTCGTTGAAAAACCCTGATTTGAAAAAAATACTTGATGCCCGTCATGAAGATGATGTTTCAACACACATGGACTACTTGATAGCTGAATTCAAAATTCTTCAAAAAGAAGAGGAAAAACACCCTACATATATAGAAACTGATCTGGGTACAGACATAGAGGACGTAGCATAGTATTTTTACTACTAATAGGGTATAGTTTACCAATGGATATTATAAAACTAGCCCCAACTGTGCTATATGAAAACGACGATGTTCTGGTTATAAACAAACCGGCCGGCCTTGTTGTGCATGGCGACGGCCGTGGCGACTACTACAGTCTGGCAGACTGGGTAACAGAACACTACCCAGCACTAGTTGGTGTGGGTGAACATATGGAATGGACCGACCAAAAAACCAATGAAGTGGTTAAAATACCACGCCCAGGTATAGTGCACCGCCTAGACAAAGAAACTTCCGGTGTAATGATATTAGCTAAAAATGACAGAAGTTTTGGTTACCTTAAAAAACAATTTTTAGAACATAAAATACAGAAAACTTACCGCGCATTTTTATATGGGCATGTAACCAAAGACATGGGCACCATCGACGCCCCAATAGGGCGTAACAGTGGCGACATACGTAAGTGGGTGGCAGGTCGTGGTGGTCATACAGCAATACGCGAAGCTAATACCCAATACCGCGTTATAAACCGCGGTAAGGACAGTACAGGGGAAAAGGTTACATATGTAGAAGCCTACCCCATGACAGGCCGTACACACCAATTACGGGCACATTTCGTATATATAAACCACCCTATAGTTGCAGACTATTTATATGCCGGCCAAAAGCCCAAATTACTTGGTTTTGACCGTGTGGCGTTGCACAGTATGAAGTTAAAAATATCTATTTCACCTGGAAATGTGCATGTTTTTGAAGCCCCACTACCCGCAGATTTTATTTCAGCTGAAAACCTAACACAACTTGCAGACTAGTGTGTTTTATGCTAGAGTATCGGCTATGAACGCAACAATCAAATCTCCGGTAAATATCGACGAACGCAAGGCTTTGGACTTCAAAGCTGGCGATACTATTCGCGTATGGAGTAAAATTATCGAAAAGGGTAAGACTCGTCTGCAGGCTTTTGAAGGTCTTGTACTAGCCAGAAAACACGGCAAAGATGCAGGTGCAACATACACTGTTCGCAAAGTATCAAACGGTGTTGGTGTAGAACGTATTTTTCCACTTTACTCACCAGCAGTAGATTCAGTAGAAATATTGAAACGTGCTAAAACTCGTCGTGCTAAACTTTACTTTATCCGCGACAAAGCAGTGAAGGAAGTTGCTAAACGCCTTCGCGCAGTTGTAACATCAGCTAAAAAAGGTATCGTTGTTTCAGTCACAGAAGAAGCAGAAGCAATAATCGAAGCTGTTACAGAATAATTTTAAATAACTTTATAAAAATACTTACATCATGTAAGTATTTTTATTTGTCTAATTTTAAATTTTTTATGTTAAACTATATATTATGAAAAACGAAGTTGAAGAATATTGGGAAACTCTTGGCCCCGGTCTAACTACCGGTGCCTCAGACGACGACCCTTCTGGTATAGCCACATATTCGCAAGCTGGGGCAACATACGGTTTTTCTTTGTTGTGGATGTCTTTGTTTACATTTCCACTTATGGCAGTGGTGCAGGAAATGTGTGCACGTATTGGTTTGGCTACTGGCCAGGGTTTAGCTGCAAACATACGTACGCATTACCCTAAGAAAATTTTATATACAGCTACATTTTTACTTCTTGTTGCAAACATTTTTAATATTGGCGCAGACCTGGGTGCAATGGCCAAAGGTGTGCAATTAGTTTTACCAAATGTGTCTTTTGCTTTGTTGGTAATATTATTCGGGGTAGGGGGCTTGTTACTACAAGTTTTTGTAGACTATAAAACTTATGCAAAGTATTTAAAATATTTAGCATTGGTTTTGTTTTCTTATGTTGCAACAGCGTTGTTTATACATATGGACTGGGCCATGGTTTTAAAAAATACAGTTATACCACACATAACATTTTCTAAAGACCAGATATTTTTAATTTGTGGCATACTGGGCACAACAATTTCGCCATATCTATTTTTCTGGCAAACATCTCAGGAAGTTGAAGAAGAAATACTTTCGCCAGACCCAACACTGCCACGTAAACACAATCTGTCTGACGTGGAAGTTAAAAAAATGCGCACCGACGTATGGAGCGGTATGTTTATATCAAACGTTGTTATGTTTTTTATTATTGCTACAACAGGGGCAACATTGTTTTCACAGGGCATAACTATAACTACCGCTGCAGATGCAGCACAGGCACTGCGCCCGTTGGCAGGTAACTTTGCATTTATACTGTTTGCCATTGGTATTATAGGTACTGGTATGTTGGCTATACCGGTATTAGCTGGTTCGTCTGCGTATGCAGTTTCAGAATCACTAGGTTGGAAGTTTGGTTTGTACCGTAAACTAAAGGAAGCCTATGCATTTTATGGTGTTATAGCATTAGCAACTATAGTTGGTATAGTTTTAAACTTTGTTGGTATAGACCCAATAAAGGCACTGATATATTCTGCGGTTCTAAACGGTATTATTGCGCCTATAGTTCTGTATTTCATAGTTAAACTCTCAAGCAACCCAGAAGTTATGGGTAATAGAGCAAATTCGCGCCTTGTTAAAACTATCGGCTGGTTAACTATATTGCTTATGGGCCTAACGGCCGTGTCAGTTATAGTGTCGTTTTTCTTATAGGTTGTTTATGGTACAATAGCCAAATGCAATGGTATACAATACAACATATTTTATGGGCTTCGAGCGTTTTGTCGTTCGTTGGTCTTTTTATTTCAGTTAAACTACTAGTCGACAAAATACGCCACAGATCAACCATGTGTGCCCGCGACGGTAGTGGTTGCGAAAGGGTTACAAACAGTACATATTCTACATTTTTACGTGTGCCTGTAGCACTGTGGGGTAGTTTGTTTTATTTACTTGTTCTAACTGCAAGTGTGTTTAATTTAGTTGTTATTACCTATTTTGTAACAGAACAGGGTGTAAACATATCTGCTAGTTTAATGACAGTAAACACTTGGTTTACAAGTATTGTTTTTACTTTAATACCACTTGGTGCCATTATTGCTGTGCGTTTGTTATATATACAAAAGAAAATTGGCGCATGGTGCCGTTGGTGTGTAAGTCAGGAAGTTGTTGCAATATTGTTAACTATAGTTTCTTTCAAACTTACAATCAGTATGGCTTCTATTTTAAAAATGCTTATTACATTTAATTAATGTTATATACAGGTAAGGGCGACAAAGGAGGCG
>CAIQAW010000034.1 GCA_903869875.1 Candidatus Nomurabacteria bacterium
AACTACAGGTGAAGTAGCCGACGGAAAGTAAAGAAAACCAGCATTTTGTGCAAACCCAGTACTAGAACTTTGCCCCTGTGTTAACTGCCCTGTTGCAGACAAATACTGGAAACTTGTAGAAGAAGACTGCCCCCCTTCTATAACGGTTGTAGATGGGTTTTCTAATTCAAAACTAGTACTGGTAAACGCAGCATGAACCAGTGTAAAACCCATAGACAACAATAAAAACACACCTAAAATTTTAGTTACATGTTTTGTGTATTTTAAATTTTTCAAATTATAAATTTTCTTCATCTTTATGAGAAATATTTTTAAAGAAAATATAAGCCCGCTTAAGGTTACGACCTATGTGGTGTCCGAACATATAGTGTAGTATAAGCAATATAAACACTAATGCAAACAAACCAGCTATATACCAGTTTTTCTTGTCGGGATATAAACTAGTTGAACTTTGTGTAACATTACCTGCCCCGTCAAAAGCTTTTACAACTACAGTAATATTTTCTACTCCGTCTGTTGGTAGTACATACGGGCTTTCTGTTTGTATAAATACAGGCAATGCGTTTTTGTCTCTTGAGTTACGCAACACGCCCACTTCGTAGTGGTCTACACCAGAAAGTGCATCTGTAGTGTTAAACAAAAGCAAATATTCGTTTCTGCCATCACTTGTAATCGTGTTTATTGTTGGTTTAAATTTTTCAGGTGGTGTTGTGTCTATATGCACCTTGTAGTCTGCTGGCAGGCCCCAGGTAGCTGCGTCTTTAGATTTAATATGTAAATACCATGTTCCGTCACTTATACCAGTGTAACTGGTTGTGTTTTTCATTGTACTAACTTCGTTAACAGGAACAGTTTTCGGGTTACCGTCTAGTATAAAACTGTAACCGGTCGATTCATATGTGTTGTCCCATGTAAATACAATATTGTTATTGTTATACCAGTTGTCTTCAAACGGGTGTGTATCTGAATTTATAGTTAAACCTTCGTTCATGGGGTTTGTAAACAGCAATACAGATCTACCAAAAGACACATTGGCCTTACTGCCTATACCGTCGTTGTTATATACATTTGTTACAGGGTCGATACTGATATTAGATGTTCCAGAAGCCAGAACTTTAAACGACATTGTTGTTATAAGCCCAGAACTAGTAACAATGCCCTCGGGTATAACACCGCTCATTTTAATATAACCTTTTACATTGTCGTATGTAGGTGGTTCTACCCATATACCAAAAATACTTGTTCCGCCAGAAGGCTTTGCAACTGCAAGTTTCTTGGGGTCGAAATTTACTTTTAGATCAAGAGCGTTGATGCTTGAATTTTTCGTGTCTATATATATACCTACATCAAACACAGACCCGACGACAAAACTACCGTTTCTAGGCGACACATACATTTGTACATTATTTTTAGTACCACCGTCTATATTAGATTGTGCATAAACAAAGTTAGGTAAAAAAGAAAAAAACACCGTTAAACAAGTTAGCGTATACATACCTACTGTTTTGCAACAGGTTTGTATTCGAATATTGTTTAGGTGTTTTTTCCAAAAGAGGTTCATCGATACTATAAAGTATATATGTACGAACCTCTCTAGTCAATTATTGCTTTGCTTTTGTGTCTGTAGTTTTTGTATCTGCTGCTGCTGGGGCTGCTGGGGCCTTTGTACTTGGACTACCGATGTTTAGTGGTGCAACGTCGATTATTTTGTTCATTGACACACTGTATAGGAATGCCTTTTTAGCTTGAGCGTAAATTAGAACTTTGTCGCCTTTTACTGCATGAGCAAAGAAAGCTTGGTCTTTTAATGCTTCTGGGTCAGAAACAGTTGCTACTGTTGGTGTTTCACCTTCTGGTAGTAACGCTAATTTTGAAACTTTAGCTACTAGGTCAGTTGCTTCTTTCTGAGCTGCTACTGTTGGGTCTTGTTTTAATACTCTTATTTGTGAATAAAAATATACACATAGTCCGATTGCAACAAGTGCAATTACAGGAACTATTATTTTAATAAACTTTTGCTTTACCATACTTTTTTCTACTTTTGTATCAGTTTGTTCCATATATAAAAAATTAATTGATTTTAATAAAAGACAAGTTACTCTATACTACGACTTATCTGTATACACACTATTGTATCGCAAAGGCTACGGGTATGCAACAAATTACAAGCCTATATCTTTGACACCAACAGTAACTGCGGGCACACCTTCTGCTCTGGACGAAGCGGTAATTATTTCATTGATCTTGCTAATTATGTCCTTCGGGTCGTACTGACTTTTAACCAAGTACAGCACTGCGCCCAAACTTAATGCTTTTTCTGCATCTTCCTGCCCTGCCAGGTTTGTAAGCATTATAACTGGAACTTTTTTAAGCTTTTCGTTAAGTTTAATTTGACGCAGTACGTCAAAACCGTTTTGTTTTGGCATCATTATATCTAGCAATATAACTGTAGGGGGTGTTGGCATTTTTTCTAGTTTTGTAATAGCTTCATCGCCATCAAAAGCCATTTCAATGTCATAACCACTAAGCTTAAAAGCTCGTTCATACATGCGACTCATTAATGGGTCGTCTTCTGCTA
>CAIQAW010000035.1 GCA_903869875.1 Candidatus Nomurabacteria bacterium
CATCGCAGTTCTTGAAGTTTTTCGCGCTCCACAATGCTTAAATGTCTATATTTCATATACCTCTATATTACTAGAAGTGTTGCACTTACTTATTGAACCTAGAAAAGGCTTATTTAATAAGCCTTTTTATATTATTTACTGTAACCTACAACCTGTCATCTGTAACCTACTAGTGTAGAATATCCTTTATCGTAATCAGCACCATCAACAATATCAAAATCAAGAAACCAATACCGTTTACCCATGCTTGGATTATTGTAGGAATCTTCTTACGGCGTATAACTTCTATAACAACCATTACTACCCTGCCCCCATCGAGCGCTGGAAATGGCAATGTATTCATTACAGCCAGTGCTATAGATAACAGTGCTGTAAAACCAAGGAAGTCGAATGTGCCTTCTTTACGCATTGTCATTACACCTTTTGCTATACCTAGTGGACCTGAAACCTGGGTAGTATCTACATGGCCAGTAAATGCCTGGCCTATAAGGTGGTATGTACCACTAAACAATGCGTTTGCAACTTGGCCTGTGTGTTTAGTACCCGCAACTATTGCTTTACCTAACGGTAGTTTAACTGTGCCAGTTGTTTCTATTTCCACACCTATACCCTGTGAACCAGAACCAAAACCTACAACCGGCGTAATGGTATATGTTTGTAAATCTGCACCAACGTTGTTGCCATATATAACAACTTTTTTATTTGTTGTAACTGTTTGTATTATACCAGCACCAGTAAGTGGTAATGGTGCACCACTAACAGTATGTACAACAAAGCCTGGTTTTATACCAGCTATTTCAGCGGGGCTATTAGGAAAAACTTGGGTAAATGTTATTTCAGTATTAGACACATATTCAGAAACATTTTCGCCCACGGTAGCGCGTGTACCAAATGCAAACAGTGCTGTAAATAAAACAACAGCCAACAACATGTTCATGGTTACACCAGCTAGTAATGTCAGAATCTGTAGGTACCATGGCCGAGATGAAAATGAACGTGATTCTTTTGTATTCGCAACATCTGTACCGTCTTCACCATAGATTTTTACATAACCGCCCAGTGGTATAGAATTTAACGAATATGTAGTTTCGCCCTTTTTCCATGAAAAAATTCTTGGTGGAAAACCAAAAGCAAATTCGTCGACACGCATACCTGATAGTTTAGCCACAATAAAGTGTCCAGCCTCGTGGACTAGCACCAATATCAATAAAATAACAATAAATATAATAATAGATAACATTGTAAAATTATACTGTCATTATGTCGTTTTCTTTCTTGGCAAACATGGCTTCTAGTGTACCGTTTGCTACATCAACATGTTTTTGTAGTTCTTCTTTACCTTTAAATGCTTCGTCTTCTGTCATTTCGCCGTCTTTTTGTTTGTCGCGAATGTCGTTTTGAACTATTTCGCGTTCTTTGCGTACACGTATGCGGGCTTCTTCTAATAGTTCCTTTAGTACCTTTACTAACTTGGCGCGGTTTTCACCTGTCATCATTGGAAATATAGCGCGTAGGCCGTCTGAATCAGATACAACTGACAAACCAATGTTTGCGTCGATTATAGATTTTTCTATAGCCTTGATCTGTGTTTTGTCCCATGGGGCAATGCGTAATGTGCGTGGGTCCTCTATAGTTACTGAAGCTACGTTTTTAACAGGCATTTGTGCACCATAACTGTCTATAGTTATACTGTCTAGTAGTATTGGACTAGCTTTACCAGTGTGGATCTGACTAAATTCCTTGGCTAACCAAGTTTCGACTTCTTTGAATGCGTCTTTAAGGTTGTTGAATTGATATGTCATAGGTGTATATTATAGCACGCGTTTTGTAAAATTACAGCGTATTGCAGATTATAAAATTGGTAATGTTATAGCAATATGTTCTAAAAGCATTTTAATAGAAGACCCGCGTGTAAGGATGTTTGCACTGGCATATTGTAAATCTGCAAGTATTGTACTTGGTACGCCTTTTTTATTTAAAACAATTTCAGTCAATGCATCGATGTACCTTTTCAAAATACTGCGTGTAGTATCATGGTCTTCGTGGTCTTTAATAAACTTCTCTACCCATTTTAAACGAGTCGGCACATCGCTAGCTAAAAACTTTTGCATTTCTATTTTATAAATTGAATCTGAATCTTCTCCTTCGTAATGCACAAGTTCAACACGTGACATTATGGTTGGCAGTAGATGCGCAACATGTGGCATTATAAAAACTATTTTAGTTTGTGCGCCAGGTTCCTCGAGTGTTTTTAGTAACGCTTGTTGGGCTTCGTGTAGTATGTCGCCTGTAGATACCAGCACTATCTGCGGTGCGCTACCGTATGTGTATTCAGACAACATACGCACATCGTCTATAGTTACGCGTGGTATTAGAAAAGGCACCACATTATATTCTGGCATTGATATTTTGAATTCTGCTGTAAGTACAGGCACTAATGCGTCTGGTGTATCACTAACAACAATGTAACTATGGTGTGTAAGTTGCATATTAGTGTTTAGATATTAATGTTTTCTTATAAACATCTAGGTGTGCAAGGGCTTCACCGGTGCCCTTGGCTACACAGTACAGGGCTTCGTCGGCTAGACGTGCCTTTACACCTGTTTTTCTATATACCAGTTCAGGTAGGTTGCGTAACTGCGATGTGCCACCTGTCATTATTATGCCGTGGTCAATAATGTCGGAAGCCAGTTCAGGCGCAGTGTCAGAAAGTACGTCCTTTATAGCATTAACCATTTTGTTAAGTTCTGGTTCCATTGCCGAACATATTTCGTTTGTTTTTATTTCGATAGATTTTGGTAGACCTTCGACATAGTCACGGCCTTTTACTATTAGACTAAGTTCTTCTTCCATTGGTACCGCAGACGCTATGGTTTGCTTTATTCGTTCTGCAGTTTTTTCACCTATGGCCAGGTTATATGTGCGCTTCATGTAGTCTATTATAGACTGGTCCAGTTTGTCGCCGGCTGATTTTACAGATTTACATGTAACAATACTACCTAGCGATATTACCGCTACATCTGTTGTACCACCACCGATGTCTACAACAACATTACCTTTAGATTCATATATAGGTATACCTGCGCCGATAGCTGACAAAATAGGTTCCTTCATTAGGTATGCATTTTTTGCACCAGCACGCACAGCACTTTCAATAACTGCGCGGCGTTCAGTAGATGTTATACCTGCCGGTACTGATATTAGTACGTCTGGTTTAAAAATGTTCCATTTTGGAAGGGCCTTGTTTATAAAGTAACGTAGCATTGCCTCGGTTACGCGGTAGTCGGCTATAACACCGTCGCGCATTGGTCGGTATGCCACAATATGGTCTGGTGTTTTACCTATCATTTCTTTGGCTTCGACACCTACAGCTAAAATGCGGTTGTCTTGTTCAGAAATAGCCACAACAGAAGGTTCGTTTATAACAATACCTTGCCCAGGCACAAAAACCAGCGTATTAGCTGTACCCAAGTCAATACCAAGTTTTTTGGTGAAAATCATCCCCTATACAATACTCTAAAAACCTATATTTTGCAAAATAATGTGTATCTGCTAGAGTTAAGAAAAAGTAAATAACAATTTTAATACACACCATGAAAAATTTAATATTATTTTTAATCAATGTTTTTGCCAAAATCAAAACTTGGTGGCAAAACAAACTTGGCAATGTTTCTATGGAACAAGACGGGTCAGTTTTATGTATAATGAAGTACGAAAACAATCCATTAGTAATTCAAATGATACCTATGGGTAGCACTGGGCTGTCAAGTGTTAGAAACACAATTGACAGCAAAAAATTTCGTCCGATGAGTGATAAAGAGATCTGGAAGTTTTGTAGAAAATTTTCTTTCAATAAAAACTTTCAAAAAACATTTATCATAAATCCAGGTAAATCAGACGGAGCAACTATCGTACAAGCTTCAGATTATATGGAATTAAAAGATATTCTTGTAAATGAAGCTGATTTAGTTACTAATATAAGCAATATCTTTTACGGAAAAAGAATTATTAAAGAAAACTTTATAAACAAATTCTTTTACGTGTTTGTAATATTATAAACCCCCAGAAATATCAATCAAGCCACCAACCCCAGGTGGCTTTTTTTTTATTCTATATATACATAGTTTTGTCATTAGTAAACAAAAGCATTTTTCTGTTATAGTAACGGTATGTTCGTAGTCGAAATTATGCCTATTACCAAAACCAGCATGCAAGGGGGCTCTGAAACCCTGACATATTACACTTCTGCACATGTAGAACCTGGTTTTCTGGTAGAGGCGCCGCTACGTCGTAGTTATATTACTGGTGTTGTTATATCTGTAACTGCATTAGAAACACAAAAAAGTTCAATCAAAAACGCATCTTATGGATTAAAGAAAATTCACAAAGTCATTGGCCCGTCGACCATACATACAGCAGTATTTGAAACAGCCAAATCTGTGGCTAATTGGTATGCAACAAATGTAGGCAGTATAACAGCCGGCATAATACCCAAGGAACTACTAGCTACAGTAAAAAAATCTAAAAACAAAACAGAAGAAACAGAAAACAAAAAAGACGGCACTAAAAACCAAGTTCTAGTTTTACAAGCCACACCCGAGGCACGCATGAGCATATACAAAACACGCATACGTGAAAGTTTTGCCCGTGGCCAGTCTATAATAATAGTTACACCAACCCGCGAACGTGCCCGTGCACTGTTTGCAGAACTTTCGCGTGGTATAGAACAGTTTTCAGGTAGTATAGATAGTACACACAGCATTAAAAAACAGCAGGCATTATTTAACCTTGTTTATACAACAGACCACGGCCTACTGTTAGTTGGTACACCATACATACTGGCCCTATACCACGACCTAGTTAAAACCATTGTTATAGAAGACGAAGCCCACGATGCATACTACACAGTTAGTCGACCACTGATAGACTACCGCATAGTTGCCGAAAACATGGCCCAGATAACCGGTGCAACACTTGTATTAGGTGGTTCGTTACTGCGAGCAGAAACTTTAGAAAAATTCTGGGCACATGAATACGGCCGTGTAGAACCTATAGACATGCGTTTTCCGAAACTTGCTGAAATAAAAGTTGTAGACCGCACACTAGAAGAAAAGTTTTCTATATTTTCGCCACCACTTGTTAAAACTATTTCTGAAATCGGTAACCGTAACGAACACGTTATATTGTTCTGTATACGCAAAGGCATAGCACCCATAACAGTCTGCCATGACTGTGGTACACCTGTCGGTTGCGAACGTTGTACTGCCCCACTAACACTTTATAAAAAGAAAGGCCAAACTATATACGGTTGTAATAGATGTAACCATATAGAAACCACCACCCGTTACTGTGCAGTATGTAAAAGCTGGAACCTAGTACCCATAGGTATAGGCACTGAACATGTTTATGAAAAAGCCACCGAACTTGTAGCCGGTACAGTACCTGTATACCTACTAGACAGCACTACAGTAAAAAGCGAAAAAGCAATGTACGAAACATTGGACGAATTTTATAAAAAACCAGCTGGTGTAATTGTCTGCAACGAACCGATACTGCCATACATAACAAACAAAGTAGACAAAGTTGTAGTTGTTTCTATAGACACATTGTTCGGCCTGCCACATGCACGTGTAAACGAAACTATT
This sequence comes from Candidatus Nomurabacteria bacterium, assembly GCA_903869875.1. Lineage (GTDB taxonomy): Bacteria > Patescibacteriota > Minisyncoccia > Phycocordibacterales > UBA9973 > MFUC01. The sequence continues at coordinate 5,646 of CAIQAW010000035.1, forward strand.
GTACGTATACTAACCACATTAGACGCACTGGCACGTAAACCACTAATAATACAAACCAAAAACCCAACCGAATACATTTTAGAAGAAATAAAAACAGGATCACTAATAACACTGTACAAAGACGAAGTTACTGACAGAAAAATGATGGACTACCCACCATATGGTGTTATTGTAAAAGTCAGTATTGTTGAAAACAAAGAACGCACAAAGAAGGCCCGTGCTGAATTTATGGCCATGTTTGCGCAGTGGAACCCAGTCTTGACTACCACCATGGTTTCTAAAATAAAAGAAAAATACCGCACAGTTATGGTTATAAACCTAAAA
>CAIQAW010000036.1 GCA_903869875.1 Candidatus Nomurabacteria bacterium
ATTATTTAATATAATATGTACAGTATTTGCATTTTTAACAAAAAAACACTATAATAACAAAACATAAATATATGCGGAATTGGTTCAGTGGTAGAACACGTCCTTGCCAAGGATGAGACAGGGGTCCGATTCCCCTATTCCGCACAAAATAAAAGACCCTAACGGGTTTTTTATTTTGTGCGGAATAAGTACATGAATGATTTCATGTACGTGGGGAATTGGACGCCGGAGCGGGTCCCACACAGCAGTGTGGGTGCGAGGCGGTGCCCAGACAAAATTTTTTGACTGAAAAAATTTTAGTCGCGGGCGATTCCGGTAGCTAATCTCTCTTTTAGTTCCACTTCATTTCTGCCCTTTTAATCAAAGACTTTTTTGACGGGTCGCACTTCAAAGGACATTTCGCGACACAATTCTTGTGAGAATCGTACTATATACTCACTAAAACCTTTATTTTATATAGAAAAATGTGTATAAGTGTGGATAAGTCTGTGTATATTGTTTATAAAAGACAGTATACAGACATGTCAAAAAAATGTCATACTATACCCCAAAAATCTATAAAACCCTTACAGTATATGGCTATTTGTATAATACACATTAGAAAACACATTTTTTAGATTAGATATACCCATAAATATGTTTCACGTGGCACACTTTAGTTTAATTTTGACATTTTTGGCTCTGAAACGGACATTTGTGTTATTCATGAAACATTTTGAAGTTATGGAATGAATCCCGTTAGAGATTACAGATGTTTAATTGCTTATATGTTTCATGTATTCGTAATATGTTAATATGTATATATACTGAATTAATCTACGGAAGTGCTATGTATGTAATTAGTCGAATAGATTATAATTAAAATCGAGAATAGTAAATGTTTTCTATGTTATGTAGAGGCACTTCCTATCTCTAACGGGATGAAGGTTTTTACTTCAGATAAACAAAAGACTGGAGAAATAGGTGAGGACGTAGTGTGTACGTTCCTCATGAAACACGGCCATGAAATACTAGAACGAAACTACACTAAAAAGTGGGGTGAGATAGACATTGTTAGTGTTACACAAGAAACACATACCTCACCCCAGGCCCCTCTCCTTAAACAAGTAGAGGGGAGAAACACACACACAACAGCGCTGCACTTTATAGAAGTTAAGTCTATAAAAGTGGGGGATTTGGCCCATGTTAAATATATGCGTTACGACCCAGCCCAAAACATGCACCCTATGAAGGCACGGAAAATGCTAAGAACAATAGAAACATACCTGCTAGAACGAAAAGTGTCTTATAAAACAAAAGTATATATAGACCTGGCATGTGCATATCTAAATATGGCAAACAAAACCGGCAGGGTAGTAATGTACGAAGATTTGATATTATAGGAATGAAAAAACCCCTGAAAATAAATTTCCAAGAGTTTGTCTCGTTAGTGTTTTGCTAACCCATTTAGTATTTCTAAATGCAGTTCAGTAGCCAGTTTGATTTGTGTTGACTCAAACTTTGGTAACAATCTAGCGTGTTTAGATGCGGAAAACTTTCGGATTCCTGGTACCACGTCAGTTTTGTAAAATCCAAGTTTTTCTGCAATTCGCTCGGGTGTGCTGCAGTCTTCGCGTATAGGCATGCCTTGTTTTAGTAAAAATTTGTTTCTGGCCACCATACGTCTTTCTGCTTCTTGATCTGAAACCTCTATACAAACAAGATAGGGTTTTTTGCCGATAGCAGTAAAAAAGTCCAACATAGCACAGGCTTCTGCCTCGCTTCGAGGGGAGCCTTCAATTAACATTGGTCCGCCAGTGTATTCGTATAGCATTTTTTTAACCCAAATGGCAGTTGCTATGGAAAAAGGCTGTCGTTTGCCGGCAATCTGTGTGGAATGAAGCTTTTTACTTATCCATGGTGTGAATTTAGGAATTTCATTGCGAAACTCGTCACCCATACCAATTGTAAAAAGCTCTGAATTCGGATGTAGTTTGTGGAAGGATTCTTTAAATAATTGCGTCTGAGTGCCTTTACCGCAACATGACTGGCCTATTAATACAATAACAGGGTCTTTCCCGAAAACTAGTTCGAGGAGTTTTCTTTCTGATTTTTCTGACATAATGAGCTGATTTAGTTTACATCTTTATAACACATATTTACCAAAAAAGAAAGCCCCTGTCACAGGGGCTTAAATTTAGATTAATATCTCTGAATGTTGTTTACATCTATCTTAGACAAAACAGGGTTAAATACTGATTCATGTTCAGGCATTTTGTCGATTGTAATTTGGCGGCTATATTTTTCATTTAGAAATTTATTTATTAAATTAATATCTAAATCATTGCCATCATTAATCAATGCAAAACGAACCGTGTTTTCTTTGTCAGTTGCATTTTCAACCAGTATGTTTATTTCATTTTCAATTGCGAATTTACGCAATGTACCTCTAAATTTTACCTTAGTTAGGGAAGCGGCACTAGACTGTACTTCATATAGTGTCCAAAGTATTAGTTTTATTTCCATGATCAATTTGGTTTAATTTTCATCTTTATACCACATATTACATAAAAAGAAAAGCCTAAAAAAATTTATTTAAATTTTCTGAATTGAAATACAACAGGGTAGTGGTCCATAAAAAATAAAGTAGACAATAGTAAAAAGGCTCTTTGGAAGCCTTTTTACTATGTGTGTCTATTGTACCAAGTTAGAACCTATTTTCAAAATCGCTGATACAGCGTTCCCCGCGCGCTGAAGCGCCTCTGTGCGAAG
>CAIQAW010000037.1 GCA_903869875.1 Candidatus Nomurabacteria bacterium
CATATACAACGAAATCTGGAACGAATACCTGGCACCCAAAGAATACAAACCGAAAAATTAATACAATAAAATAAAACCCAGTAAATCTGGGTTTTATTTATTTCTATACCCTATTCGTGCATATCAGCTACGTCGTACACGGCGTGGGCTATTAGCATGGATGCGTCTGTTTTAGCAAACTTGGTTGCGGCGGCAGCCATGGCGTCGTATTTGTCTTTATGGTCTATTATTTCGTCGATGGCGTGTAGTAGTTCTACTGGTTGTAGGTTGTTTTCTTCTAAGACTGTACATGCGCCAGCGCGGGCGTAGTTGTAGGCGTTTTTACGTTGGTGGTCGCCGTTAGAAACACTGATGGGCACTATAACTGAAGGTAAACCCCATGTAGCTATTTCAAATATAGTAGACCCAGCACGAGACACAACAATGTTTGCAGAACCTGCGGCCATCTTCATACCTAGTGCTTCTAAATACGCAAATGGTTTGTAGCGGTTTTTATGTTCACTGTCTTTTAGTACAACACCTGATGTACCTTTAACTTCGTCAAAATTTTTAACACCAACCTGGTGTACAACTTGGTATTTCTTAACCAGTTCGGGTAGAGCTTGAACAACAGTGTCGTTGATAATAGTTGCCCCCTGTGAACCACCGGTTATAAATATAACTGGTGTGTGTGCTTCTAGACCCAAATATTCGCGGGCGCCATTTAGCGTAGGTTTAGTTATGGTGCTACGCATCGGTTGACCTGTCCATGCAACACGTGTACCAGACGGGTCTAAAATAGCGGCAACGTCTGGGTACGACACAGCTATGCGTGTAGCAAACTTGGCAGACCAGCGTGTTACACGGCCCGGTGCAGAGTCTGATTCGTGTATAACTACTGGTATGCGTAGTATGCGTGCTGCCATAAGTGCTGGAAAACTTGCATAACAACCTTTTGAAAAAACAACATCGGGGTAGATTAAAAACATTTTCCATAGGGCTATTAACACACCTGATGCTGTTTTAAAAATATCAAAGAAATTTTTAATAGAAAAATAAATACGCATTTTACCAGCTGGCACGTCGACATATTGTAAACCGACTTCGTCTAAAACACGTTGGTTGTATGGGCTGTTAGACATATAATACATTTTTACGTCTACAAGTTTTTCAGCATCAACTATTTCGCGTAGTTTTTCTGCTACTGATATTATGGGGTAAAAATGCCCCCCTGAACCCCCGCCTGTAAATAAAATCTTCATCCCGTTTAGAGATAGGAAGCGCCTAATCTATTCTTTAGATAACGCTTACCCATTCCCGTTTTTAAATATAATTCTCTCGACCGCGCTTTGTCTTCTAATAAACATGCTTCGTAATAAATAAGTACGAATGGGCCTCTGCCTTTGGTATACATGGATTTACCTGCATTATGTTCAGCAAGGCGCTTCCGTAGATCCTTCGTGATGCCTGTATACATCTTACCATCTTTTTTGCTTTTTAATAAATAGGTGTAATAAAACATATGTTATCTCTAACGGGATTCATAACTACTAAGATACCGCCTTCTTTTGAAAACGTGAAATGTTAAGTATTATACCGATCAGCCCCAAAGAAAACGCTAACGATGTACCGCCCTGACTTATAAACACCAACGGCACCCCTGTCAGTGGGAACAAACCAAGTATAGATGCAATGTTTAGGAATGACTGTGCTGTAAGCATTATAACTGCCCCAGCAACAAACAACTGAGCAAATGTGTCTGGTGCGTTACGTGCTATACGCAAACCGCGCAACAAAAACGCACTATATAATAAAACTATTAGTGTACAACCGACAAAACCAATCTCCTCACCCATTACGGCAAATATAGAGTCGCCCTGAGGTTCGGGCAAGTAGCTAAACTTTTGTACGCTTTGTCCATAACCACGGCCGAACACACCGCCAGAACCCACCGCTATTAACCCCTGTTGTAGTTGGTAAGACGAACCAGATGGGTCGCGTGAAGGGTCTAGGAATGTAAACATGCGATCCTTCAGATATGGTTTATACATTAGCAATGCGCCCAAACCTAAGATTAGTATGCCCATAGTTAAGAAAAGTTGTTTCCAAGGTACACCAGCTATAAGCAACATACCCAATGCAGCCGCGGCCATAAGCATAAAACTTTTTGTGTCTGGTTGGCGGAAAAGTACAGCAGCAACAATACCCAACATTAGTACTAATGGTATAATACCAAATTTTAAACCATTAACTTTGTCTTTGACCCAGGAAAGCCAACCTGCAAAATACATTATAAAAGCTATTTTTAAAAGTTCGGCTGGTTGAAAAGAAACGGGCCCCAGAGACAGCCACCGTGTTGCCCCACCGTGGCGCATACCTAACCCTGGTACAAATACTAATGCAGTAACTGCAATAGAACCAAGGAATAAATAAAAAGAATATTTACGCCACCACAGATATGGAACTTTTAATGTTGCCCACAGTAGTATACCGCCACCAACTACACCTAGTGCAAACTGACTAAACAAAACGTTCCAGAACTTACCTTGCGATTTAGCAAACACACCAAATGATGCAGATACAAAGAAAAACAAACCTAACACAACTAGTGCTATAACGATACCGAAAAATATTTTATCGAAAGGTTTGTTTTTAGTTTGCATATATCCGACAACTTAACTCATTAATGTAATAATAGTTCCTATTGCTGCGGCAAATATAGACATGATCCAGTAACGCATGGTTACAGCTGGGCGCGACCAACCTTTTGCTTCGAAATGGTGGTGTATAGGTGCCACAAGGAATATGCGTTTTTTATTAAAATATTTGTACGACACCATTTGTGCAAAAGAAGAAAATGCTGTCATAGCCAGTGGAAAACCGATAATCAGAAACGGCAGTACTGCGTCTGTTAGAAATGCAATAACTGACAATGTTACGGTTAGCCCCACCATGCCTGTTTCGCCCATGTAGAATTTAGCTGGTGGTACGTTGAACCATAGAAATACAAGTACCGAGCCACCGACTACTGCAGAGAACGCCGCCAAGTCTACTTGGTTATGGAAATACGCAATAACTGCATAAGCAAAAAATATTGGTACCATTACCCCACCAGCCAGCCCGTCGATACCGTCGATAACTGAAGAAGAAAATATAGCCAACGTAGTTAAAATAAAAAATGGTATAAACAACAAGCCCATGTTTAGTTGGCCGTCGAAAGGTATATGTATACCAGTAATTCCAAGTTTAAATACAAACCATAAACTAACTAACAAACTAATAAACACTATTAAACCTATTTTAATTCTTCTGTTTGAAATAGCGTCGTTGGCATAACTACCTGTGCCGTATATCTGAACCAAGTCGTCGAACAGACCAAGTATAGAAGAAAATATAAGCACAGCAAACGGTACCAGCGTCTGGTTTCTAGAAAGGAAACTAAGTTTGTCTAATGTTACCGAAGGTATAACCAATGACAATATGTACAAACCAAGTATAACAATACTAACAGATGCCCATATAACAATACCGCCTACACGGGGTGTAGAAAGTTCGCCACTTTCGTTGTGCAGTTCACGAAAAGTATTGTTAGTTATGGTTTGGTCTGCAGAGTCAGAACGGCTTTTACGTTTCCACAACCTTTGTTTTATAAACAAACGTATTAGTGGTGGCGTAATAACAAACCCTGTTATAAAGGCTAGTACGACTGGTAATAAAATTTTAACTGCATTGGTAACCATATATGTTTAGTGAATAGTTGTTAGTTTATAGTGAATAGTTTTTATACTTCGAACAGATTTTAATTTAGACTTTTTATGGAAGTTCTTCTGTAACCTGTAAACTGTCAGCTGTAACCTCTTCTACTATACCTTGTAATTTAGCTTCTATAGTTTCGCGGTCGGGCAAGTTTTGTACAGAGTCTACACCCATATATGTTAGTAACTGTGCGGTGGGTTCGTATATAAACGAACGGTTGTCTAACGGGTTTGTTTTCTTTTCTATCAGACCACGCATAGTTAGTGTACGTAATATAAAACTGGACTGTACACCGCGGATAAAGTCTATGTCTGGCCGAGATGCGTGTTTTTTATATAAAATTATGGCCAGTGTTTCGAGTGCTGCCTTAGACAATTCTTTTTGGTCAGAATGTTTTTGTTCTGAGGCTATAAATTCTGACAGTTGTGGGTCTGTGCCTAACATGTATGTGTCGCCAGCTGTAACTAAAACTAAACCACTTTCCAAAAGGTGGTTTTGTAGTTCTGAAACCACATCTGTAAAATCAGAAACAGATATACCAATGGATTCTACTAACGAAACTGCCGACTGTGGGTCGTTTTCGATAAAAAGTAATGTAAGTAATTTTTGTGCGTTTAAAGTCATATATTTACTGGGTTATTATATCATTTATTGGTGTATTTTCCACGGCTGTGTTTGTTCTAGAAAAATGCATGTCGTCGAACGTGTTATGCTGCACCACAGACAGTATGCCGTTACGCACCATTTCTAATAGTGCAAGGAAAGAAACTATGGCGTGTACTTTTTCTGTTTTAGTTTTAGGTGTACCGGTTAAGTTACGGAACGACATTGTCATTTCGTTTTGTATGCGGTCTGTTAGACTATTCATAACTTCTTCGATAGACATTATGCGTTCTGCCTTTACCTGTGGTAACACTTCTTTTTTCGGCACACTGGCCATAACACCACCTAACAATGCGTGCAGGTTTGCCACAGTTATACCAGCGTCTGGTGTAAACACTATTACTTTTTTAATACGGCCACCAGCACCGGGGCGTATATAGTATGGCGACTTTAACATACTGCGAACATGCACACTGCCTTCACGTGCAGCCTGGTACCGGCGTAGTCTGTCTTCTAGATCTACAATACTTTCTTTTTCTTCTGTAGTTAGTGACAAACCTGGTAGTAGTGCGCGGGATTTAATAAGTAGCAATGTTGCTGCAACAGACAAAAATGCAGTACTGTCGTCCAGGCTTTGGCCGACGTTTTCTGTGGCCATATTACGAATGTGGTTTAAATAATCCTCGGTAACAGCAGCTAAAGCTAATTCATTGATAAAAAGCTTACGTTTTTCGACGAGTTCTAAAAGTATTTCGAGTGGGCCTTCGAACTGACCAGTACGAACGGTATATGACATAAGTATATTATAGCATTATATTTAATCTTATGAACATAACCCCACCCATCCTCCCCTTATAATAAGGTGAGGTGAAATAAAATCAGAATGATTGTAATATGTTGACTTTATATGGTTTTGGTGCTATAATGCCACTAAGCACAAATCGCAAGCACTATGTCAATATTAATAAAAAAAATCGAAAAGCTCAACAATGTTGAGTTACTAAGACTTCAAGACGAATTAGCAGCCGCACTTATTGATTTAAGTAGTGGCAAACCTACGGACAAGATAACATTAAATTTGTATTCGACTAAAATAAAAGAAGAAGTCGAAAGAAGAATTAATCTTTTCCTTAAATGCATAATGTATTCTCATAAGAATATGATTAACAATCTTAAAAAAGATTTAAGTTATGAGCCACAGAAATTTGGCTTAGAACTTATGGCCTTAGACAGGCTCATTCCTGAACCAAAACAAGAACATGTACAGATCGAAAAAAGAGTTTTTAAGTTTGTACATAATTCCAGCCTAAAGTAAAACCCAAAAGCCGTTCCATGCAAAGTAACGGCTTTTTTTATTTTTATTACTTCTGTATGTCTACCTTAATAGAAAGTTCACGAAGTTGTTTGTTTGATATTTCTGTTGGAGATTCCATCATTAAGTCTTTTGCTTCGCCTGTTTTAGGGAAGGCGATAACTTCACGTATGTTTGGTTCGCCTTCTAGTAACATCATTAAACGGTCAAAGCCCCAGGCAATACCGCCATGTGGTGGTGTACCAGAACCCAGTGCGTCTAACATATGGCCAAAGTTTTTTTGTATGTTTTCGTCAGTGTGGCCGATAATGTTTAGAACTTGTTTTAGAGCTTCTGGTTGGTGGTTACGTATACTACCACCACCTATTTCGTAACCGTTCATGGTTATGTCATATTGGGTTGTCAGTATTTGGCCAATGTCCTTTTTATCCATTAGGTTTTGCATGTGTTCAGGTATAGGTGCAGAAAATGGGTTATGGGTAAATGTCCATTCACCTTCTACATCTGGGTTGTCAGAAGTTTTTGTACTTTCGAAAAATGGAAAGTCTACAACCCAGCAGAATGCTAACAAATTTGCATCTGTTTTGTCAGTGCGTATGTCTGGTCTGTCGTTACCGTATTTTTCCATGGCGTCTTTGTATGAAATACGTGGAAAAGGAATTTGTTGTATTTTTTTCTCTGGGTAGAACTTTTGCACTATGTCTATTAGCAATTGTTCGTTTACTGCCATTACGTCTTCTTTACTTACAAAAGACATTTCCATATCTATCTGAGTAAATTCTGGTTGTCTGTCGCCACGACTGTCTTCGTCACGTAGACATTTTGCAACTTGGAAGTAACGTTCAACACCACCTGCCATTAGCAACTGTTTGTATTGTTGTGGCGACTGAGGTAATGCATAAAATGTACCTGGGTAAAGGCGGGCTGGTACCACAAAGTCGCGAGCACCTTCGGGTGTAGACTTGGTTAGTAGTGGTGTTTCTATTTCAATAAAGTTTTGACTGTCTAGGTAGTTACGTATATATGTTGCAACTTTATGTCTGTTGCGTAAGTTTTTCTGTAAACGTGGACGACGCATGTCTAGGTAGCGGTATGTTAAGCGAACTTCTTCGCCTATTTCATGACCGTCTGTAGAAATGTCGAAACGTGGTGTTGTTGCCATGTTTAATACTTCGATGTTTAGAACTTCAAGTTCAATGTCGCCGTTTACTATGTCGGCTTTAATGTTTTTTTCAGGGCGCTTGTTAACTTTACCTAAAACAGATACTACCCATTCTGGGCGTACTGTTTTAGCAGTTTCGATAGCGGCAGATGCTGGCAATACAACTGATTGTATTTTACCAGACATGTCGCGCAGGTCCATAAATACCATTTTACCTTGGTCGCGACGGATATCTATCCACCCGCAAATGGTAACTTCCTGGTCTATATACCCTGCTAAATCCTTTATATATGTTCGTTTCATAATGTGGTCAGTATAGCACAAACCTATATTTTTACGAAAAAGGCCGAGGTCTTTAAGAATTTAAAACATTAGAAACACATTCTTTTATTTTTCTATTTTTACAATGTGACAATACACCGAGATATGACATGGCATTATCTTTTGTAACTTTCTTTATTATGCGTTTACCAGTTTTTGTACGTAATATTACCGCATGTGGCAATGATACATACCCTAAGAAATCTATGCCTTGTGAAATCTTGCGAATTTCTACTTTATTCGGATGCAAATCTAGTAGTAAATTATGTTTTAAAAATTGTGCAACACATACTAAAATATTTTCCAATTCTTCTTTGCTTTCATTCAGTATTATAAAGTCATCTACATACCGAAAATAATATTTACATTTTAATTTATGTTTTACAAACTGATCAAAGTTGTTTAGATACACGTTTGAAAAAAGCTGACTTGTAACATTACCCAACGGTATGCCCTTGCCTTTTTGTTTTTCAAAACTACTTAAAAATATATTTATAAGCCAAAATGTATCTATATCATGTACATATTTTTCCAAAAATTTAACTAACAAAACATGGTCTATAGAATCAAAAAACTTACGAATGTCACATTTTAATGCATATGCTGGTTTACACCAATTAGCAGTTACTTTTCTACATGATACATGCAATCTTTCAAACCCTTTATGTATACCCTTGTCTAGTCTAGAAGAGTACGAGTTATACATAAAATGTTTATCAAAAATCGGATACAGTACCTGAAAAACAGCCTGGTGTAGTATTCTGTCACGTATTGTTGCCTTATGTATATGTCTACGTTTTGGGTCAGATACAAAGAAATCAGTATACGGTAAATGTGTGTACGTTTTATTTATCAGTGACTTTTGTAATTTGAATAAACTGTCTTCTAAATGCAAAGAAAATTCTGTGCAGTCTTCTTTTTTAGATTTACCTTGCTTGAAATTTTTCCATGCTTTTAGTAAATTTGTTATACTTATTATCTTATGGAACAAACTACTTTTAAGACCCCCC
>CAIQAW010000038.1 GCA_903869875.1 Candidatus Nomurabacteria bacterium
AAATGTTGCCATAGTATTTTTTCTTGCTCAGTCATAATTTTTCTCAAGTACCGAGCCTTTATTGTTTGGTTTTTATTGCGCATTATTATAATATTATAGCATTTTGCCCCTCTACTTTTTATTAAAAAGGAGAGGGGCAGCTATGCAGGGCATAGCGGGGTGAGGATTTTACTAATTATGGAGTACTAATTTTCTATGATACAGTATATTTATGGAAGAATACATATATGGCCAACACCCAATAGAAGAAGTGCTAACACGCGACCCTGGTCGTGTTGAAAAGGTGTACTTCAAAGACGGTATAAGTCGTGAAAAAACAAACGACCTTATAACAATGCTACAGAAAAATAAAATACCTTTTTCTTATGTACCTGAAGCTCAGTTGAACCGCATGGTACGTGATGCTAATACACAGGGCATAGTAGCTACTATACGACCAGTGGCAATGTTAGACTTTGCAACATGGTCCAAGTCTATGCACCATGCCGGTTCTTTTACTGACAAACCTGTTTGTATTGTGTTGTTTGACGAACTACAAGACCCATTTAATGTAGGTGCAATTATACGTAGTGGTACAGCTTTTGGTGTAACTGCATTTTTGTTTCCAAAACATAACCAAGTTGGTATAACTTCAACAGTTATGAAGGCTGCTGCTGGAACTGCAGGTGTAGTACCACTTGTTTCTATAGGTAATGTAAACACAACAGTGCGCGCACTGAAGGAATTTGGTTTCTGGATATATGGTTTATCTGAAAAAGGCGACACATTGTTAAGTAAAGAAGACTTTCCAAGACCAACATGTATAGTGGTAGGTAACGAAGACGTAGGTATACGCGCAAAAACTTTTGAACTATGCGACACAACACTATCTATACCAATGGACAACAATGTTGATTCATTAAACGTTTCAGTTTCAACTGCATTGGCACTATACGAATGGAAAACAAAAACTAATACACAGTAATTATTTATTTTTTCTTCATATTATTTTCTGTATCTGATATAATAAAATGTAATGGATCCCGTTAGAGATTACAGATGTTGAATTGTCTTGATTCATGGATAAAGTAACATAAGGTGAAATATAAATATAGTATAGACAATCTACGGAAGTGCTAACGGTATATTATTAGGTCGAATAAATTATAGTTAAAATTGAGAATAGTAAGTGTTTTCTACACCATGTGGTAGCACTTCCTATCTCTAACGGGATGGACGACCCTATTACATATTTTGGTACAACAGACTACCGCAACAGGCAGGTTAAGTTTGGTATTAAAGCAAAAGATAGAACGAAACATTTATATGTTATCGGTAAATCTGGTATGGGCAAATCTACATTGCTGGAAAACATGGCCGTGCAAGACATTCAGAACGGCGAAGGTGTAACCATTATAGACCCGCACGGTTCAATGGTAGACAAAATGCTCGAATACGTACCCGAACACCGCATTAACGATGTTATATATTTTGCACCTTTCGACCTTGAAAACCCAATTGCATTTAACATAATGGAAAATGTTGGTGCCGACAAACGCCACCTTGTTGCCAGTGGGTTAATGTCTATATTTAAAAAAATCTGGGAAGATGCGTGGTCTGCCCGCATGGAATATATTTTAAACAACACTATTTTAGCACTACTAGAATACCCGGGTTCAACATTGATGGGTGTTAACAAAATGCTTTCAGACAAAGTTTACCGCAAAAAAGTTGTAGACAATGTTACAGACCCATCGGTTAAATCTTTCTGGGTAGACGAATTTGCAAAATGGACTGAACGTATGGCTGCCGAAGCTGTGCCTGCTATACAAAACAAAATAGGTCAGTTTACTGGTAACCCGATAATACGCAACATAGTCGGCCAAGCTAAATCTTCTTTTGATATTCGTGAAGTTATGGATAAGAAGAAAATACTTCTGATCAACCTTTCTAAGGGCCGAATTGGTGAACAAAACGCATCACTATTAGGTGGTATGCTTATTACCAAGGTTTACCTTGGTGCTATGTCACGTGCTGATGTGCCTGCATCTGTAATGCACGTGCTACCTTCGCACTATTTCTATGTGGACGAATTCCAGTCTTTTGCATCAGATTCTTTTGCAGACATTTTGTCTGAAGCCCGTAAATATAAACTATGTCTAAACATAGCCCACCAGTATGTAGCACAGATGACAGAAAACGTACGTGACGCAGTTGTAGGTAACGTTGGTACCATGATTATATTCCGCGTTGGTTCTGCTGATGCTGA
>CAIQAW010000039.1 GCA_903869875.1 Candidatus Nomurabacteria bacterium
AAATAAATAGTATAGTAAAAACCCTACAACAGCAGGGTTTTTACTATGCTATTTATTTGCTAAAAACTCTTTTTTTTGCTATAGTGCAAAGGCTATATTGCGTGTATAGTTCAGCCCCGACGTCTAAGTCGGGGAGCCGACCAAAGCGTCGGTTTGGTAAATTTAAATTAGTTTTTGCGTGTATAGTTCAGTGGTAGAACGCCGTCCTGATATCTTCATAGATATCGATATAGCGATTTCGCTCGGAATAAATGTATATTGAGTGCGTGTATAGTTCAGTGGTAGAACGCCGTCCTGATAAGACGGAGGCCCTTGGTCCGATTCCAAGTACACGCACTCAGCACACATTTTTCCTCGCTAATCGCTATATCTAAAGATATAACAACTTCGCTCGTACGATATAAAAAAGATTACTTTTTTATTCGATCCTCGCTTGTTGCTATAAGACGGAGGCCCTTGGTCCGATTCCAAGTACACGCACCTTAACCATATTATTTAATTTTTTATGCATTCAATAGTTTTATTTTACAAATATGTTCCAATAGAAAACCCTCAATTAGAAATGGCGCGTCAACGTGCTGCTTTAGAAATACTTGGTATCAAGGGGCGTTTTATAATTGCCGAGGAAGGTATAAATGGTACAGGCGAAGGTACTACAGAAGCAATCCAGAAATATGTAGAATGGATGAAGTCTCAACGTATGTACAAACATGTACACTGGAAACTAAGTCCAGGTACAGGCGACTGTTTTCCTAAATTGTCTGTAAAGGTACGCAAAGAAATAGTTTCATTGCACCTAGGCGAAGAAGGCGACGTAAATCCAAACGTACTTACTGGTACACATCTACCACCACATGAACTGGACAAATGGTACAAAGAAGGTAAAGATTTTTACATTGTCGACATGCGTAACGACTACGAACTAGAGTCTGGTAAATTCGACGGTACTATATTTCCAGGTTTGAAAAACTTCCGCGACCTACGTGAAAAAATAGACGAACTAGCAGACCTAAAGGATAAAACAGTATTAACTGTTTGTACTGGCGGTGTACGCTGTGAAAAAGCTTCTGGTTTTCTTAAAAAAGAAGGCTTCAAAGATGTATACCAACTAGACGGTGGTATAGTTTCGTATATGGCGCAATTCCCAGGGCAAAACTTTAAAGGTAGTCTGTATGTTTTCGACAAACGTAAAACTATGCATTTTGACAGCCCAGAAAACCACACTGTTATAGGTAAATGTTACCACTGTGGCACATCGTCTGAAATATACCGCGACTGTGTTAACACAAGTTGCCACCGCCACTACATAGCCTGCGACGAATGTTCAGGTGCCGATGAAAACCTTATATGCTGTTCTAGAGAATGCAGAAATGCAGTTGAACAAAAACTAGCAAAAGCTTAAATTAAAGTAAATATAAAATAAGTCAGGTAAACACACAGCCTGACTTGTTTTATTTTGTATATGTGGTATTGTTCCATTTAGATATCTTAAGCAGTGGCTTTTGATAAAACCTTAAAAATAAATAAAAATGCCAGTAAATTATCTAAAAAAAAGCGTGAAAGGAATTTGGAAAAAACACGTATTAAAAATAATTCCCAAAGATAGGTACCCGATAACTGCAAAAAATGAAGGTGTGGTAAAAAATTTAGTGCATACTACATTGAAAAACATGCAAGAACAAGGTAAGATAAAAGTTTTTAACGAAACGCCTCATTCAAAAGAAGGGTACCTGAAAATGCACTGTACAACCGACGAAGGTGAAAACCTTACGATCATGTTTTGTGTATCTAAAGTGGCAACAGACAAAAAATATTTTTTGTTAGAGTCCCACTCTCATTCGTTGCTAATTCGATTAAAACCGACGATTGGTCAGAAGATTTTCGAAAGTTTTTTTATAGAAAGCTTAGACAAGCATGTTGCCGGTTTTAAAAATGAAAAAAAATTCCTCGAAGTGTTGGTTTTTTTGAAGAATAACTGTCAGAACAAGAACATTGTTTCAGTAAAACAAGCTGACAAAAAAGGGGACATGAACGGGGTAGATTTTTTTGTAAATTATAGAGACTCTTACAATCGTTTCCACTGCCTGCGCCTGCAACTAAAAAGCAGTCTGCTTGGGCAGAAAAAGCATAAGGACAAGTTTCCGCACATACCTTCCATAGTATGGACGGAATCTAAATATCCAGATCATAAAGTAACATTCCTTATGATCGACCTTATAATGACTAACTTTTCTAACGGAAAAATTGTTCATCTGTAACACAAGTGTAACCCCCAAATCGAATAACGGTTTGGGGGTTTTATTTTTTTATAAATTCAGCTTGTTGTGCTATAGTCCATATATGACACAAACCGGCACACTATATATAGTAGCTACACCCATAGGCAATATGGAAGACATAACACTGCGTGCACTGCGTATATTTTCCGAGGTAGACATAGTGTTGGCCGAAGACACTCGTGTTTCAGGCAAACTACTTGCATACCATAATATACCTAAAAAACAATTTATGCGTTTTGACGCCCATGCGAAGGATGGTGCATACGCCAAAGTTGGTGCAATGCTAACTGAAGGTAAAAACCTGGCATTTATTTCAGACGCTGGTACGCCAGGTATATCAGACCCAGGTGTAGAACTTGTAGCCTGGGTGCGTGCTAATACTGACGCCACTGTTGTGCCCATACCGGGTGCCAGTGCACTGACCACTGCACTATCTGCTAGTGGTATACCCAGTGCCCACGTAGAATACCTTGGTTTTCTACCGCATAAAAAAGGCCGCGAAACAATTTTTAATAAAATGGTAAATACAGAACATACAATTGTGTTTTACGAATCTCCGCACCGGTTATTAAAAACTCTTGCGTCAATAGAAAAATACATGCCCGCACGCGGTATATGTATAGCTAAGGAACTTACTAAAATACATGAACGTTTTATATACGGCACTGCAACAGAAGTTTTAGAAATATATAAACAACACCCAGACTATATAAAAGGCGAATTCGTTGTTATTGTGCGGCCGCTATAGAGTACATGAATCCCGTTAGAAGCCGCGATCGCAATATGTAGAAATTTTATATATATGCTATAATGAACATAATTATAAGAATAATTTTAGCGGGAAAGCGTTTGATCGCGATCTGCTTCTAAACGGGATGAAGAAAGAATACACATTGTTGGCATTAGGTATATGGGTTATGGCATTTCCATATTTAGGGTTTCCATTTATATGGCGCGCATGGATACTGGGTGTAACCGGTTTGTGTATTTGTCTAGTTGCATGGCGTTACTGGAAAAACATAAAGGGCCCAACTGAACCCATTACAGAAACTTTACCTAAAATACTACCTGAAATTAAAAACACCGAACCAATACCAACTATGGCTGACATGCCTGTATCTGCACCTTCGCCTTTTATAGAACATTTAAAAAACCGCACAGAAAAAGTTAACACCGTTGCGCATGCTAGTGTTGCACACCATGTGGTCCATACAGAAACAGTACAACCTACATATTCAGAAAACATAGAACCAGTGCGCACACGTGCCGTACGTAAACCCCGTACTAAAATAATGGGTAACGACATTGCATAAAATATGGAACCACAAAAAACATCATTTAGAAAAAGAATACAGTTTATAACAGTTGTGTGTTTGCTATTTGTTATATTTGGCAGTGGTTTTTATGTTGGTAAAAACTCTGTTCAGGTTACCAGTGTTGCTTCTGTTTTCGGTGGTAGTGTAGAAGACACAGCCGACTTGCAAGCTTTCTGGAAAGTCTGGAAAATGATAGACGAAAAATCTCCGGATGCTAAAAACGTTTCATCACAAGACCGTGTTTACGGCGCCATTACTGGACTGGCTTCGTCGTTGGGCGACCCATATACTGTTTTCTTTCCACCCAAAGAAAACCAAGCTTTCCAAGACCAAATACAAGGTTCGTTTTCAGGTGTAGGTATGGAAATAGGTTTGAATAAAAACAGTATGCTTACCGTTATAGCCCCACTAAAAGACACACCTGCATATAAAGCCGGCCTAAAACCAGGTGACGTAATTGTAAAAATAAACGGCACAAAAACCGACGGTATGTCTATAGAACAAGCTATATCACAAATCCGTGGCAAAGAAGGCACACCAGTTACAATACAAATTTACCGCGAAGCAGAAAAGAAACCCCGCGACATAACACTTACACGTGCAGTTATAAATGTACCTGTATTAGAAACAGAACTACGCAAAGACGGCATATTTGTAATACGTCTATATACATTTACCGCAGACTCGGGCACACGTTTCCAAAAGGCTATACAGCAGTTTGTAGAATCTGGTTCACACAAACTTATCATCGATTTGCGTGGTAACCCAGGCGGCTACCTTGATACAGCTATATCAATGGCAAGTTACTTCCTACCGTCGTCTGCCGTTGTTGTTTCAGAACATTTCGGCGAAAGCAAAGCAGACCAGGTATACTACAGTCAGGGTTACAACATATTCGACAACAATCTAAAAACTGTTATCCTTATAAACGGCGGTTCTGCATCTGCGTCTGAAATATTGGCCGGTGCATTAAAAGAAAACGGTGTAGCCACATTAGTCGGCGAAACCAGTTTCGGTAAAGGTTCTGTTCAGGAACTTGTACCAGTAACCGCCGACACATCGTTGAAAATTACAGTTGCAAAATGGCTTACTCCAAACGGAACATCTATATCAAAAGTTGGTATTATACCTGATGTTGTTGTAAAGCCAGATGCTAAAAACCCTAAGAATGACGTGCAATTTAAAAAGGCTATCGAAATACTAAATAAAAAATAACCTACCTCACCCCCGACCCCTCTCCATAAACAATGGAGAGGGGAGGAACAAAAATTTATACACTACTCACTTATCCCTAATCCCTCATCACTAAAATGAAAGTACTATTCTTACAGAACGTAAAAAACCTTGGTCAGAAAAACGATATAAAAGAAGTTAACGAAGGCTACGCCCGTAACTTTCTTTTTCCTAAAAAACTAGCCGTTGCTGCAACAGTGTCAGTTGTTGCCGACGCTGCTCGTAAACAAGCCGACCATGCCGCTAAAATAGAACACATGCACGAACAAACTCGTGCAGCACTTGGTGCAAAACCAGAAATACTTTTTACAGTACCAGCAAATGAAATGGGTCATCTTTTTTCTGCTATCCATAAAAAAGACATCGCTATGGCATTAAAAGAAAAAACCCACGCAGCCATAACTGAGGCAATGGTGGACCTAGACGAACCAATAAAATCAGTAGGCGAATACGTTGTACCACTTCACGGCGAAGGTGTAAAAACCAAAGTGCTAGTTGTAGTTAAAAAAGGCTAGAAAATAACAAATAATATTATTGGTAAAATAGTAATACACGTGGTATAAATAATTAATGGTAGAAGGTCAAGAAAATTTTGAAGAAATTAAATTAAAAGGTGAAGAACTATATAAAACATTCACCGAGGTTTATTGTCCATATTTTAAAGAAACAATTGACTTCAATGCACAGGGTATAGAACATTTAAA
>CAIQAW010000040.1 GCA_903869875.1 Candidatus Nomurabacteria bacterium
ATTAGCAACTTCTATAAAAAAACTAAAATTAAATCCAAAAGACTGCACAGTATTACTAGACGGTGGACTACATGCACCAGCAGAATATGTTGACCAAACAACCGTTATAAAAGGCGACGAAAAACACGCTGTTATAGCCCTGGCGTCGATATATGCCAAAGTTACCCGCGACAGTTATATGCACAAACAGGCAAAGCTATACCCAGAATATGGCTTTGAAAACCATGTCGGCTATGGCACCACCGCCCACTATAAGGCAATAAAGAAGGGTGGTTTAACACCACTACATAGAAAGAGTTTCCTGAAAAGGGTTATAAAATAAAAAAAACCGGAAATTTAATTTCCGGTTTTTTTATTTATATAGTATGTCCGCGTTTAAAGTCTTCGAAAGTCATTTCTTGTTTACCTTCAGGAATGACTTTTTTTATTTCAAAAACACCATCGGTAAATATTGCGTCAGTTATTTTTATGCGTAGGGGTTTCTGGTCTTCGTCGCCATGTTTTTTCTCTGTAAGGAAAAAGTATATACCCATCATACCTACATATGCGCGGTATTTGTTCCATAGGGTTTGCGGTTCGTCAGACAAATGCACTAGGCCGTCTTCTTTTTTAATTTTCTTGGTAAATGTTGCCTTATCATGTTCCTGGTCTACACTGTTTATTTTATTATCTAAATATTTCGGTATAACATCGGCACACATTGTACCGCCTAGTGTAAACAGTTTTTCTGTTAGGGTTATGCGTGTATCTGTCGGACCAACAACATATTTTTCAACAGTAACTATAGGGCCGTGGTCGACTAATGGGTCTAACATCATAACACTAACACCAGTTACGGGTTCGTTGTTTAGTAGGGCAGACTCTATCGGGGCTGGACCACGGTATGCAGGTAGTAACGACGGGTGCACACAGAATATACCATTTGGTATCTGGTCTATTAGACTGGCAGGCATTATCAGCCCATAAGCCGCTACAATGCCGTAAGACGCGCCAATAGCAACAATATGTTCGATTGCTTCGGGTGCAATCTTCTCGGGCTGGTAGACCGGTATACCGTGTTCCATAGCCCAGGCCTTAGCTGGTGGGGCAGTTAACACGCGGTGTCGGCCAATCGGTTTGTCGGGTGAACAAACAACCAGTGCGGGCAATGGGTGGCCGGCAGAAACCAACGCGTCTAATGTGTAGACTGCGTGTATAGGTGTGCCGAAGAATACATACGTACCTGACTGCCCAGGTGTGGGGCCACCGAAAGTTGCACTGTTTGGGGCAGAACCTACTTCATCTGGATTTATATATTTTATAGTTATGGGCATGTGTAATTGTTTTCTGACTTCCCAGGTGTTGGACCGCCGACAGAGCTCTGCGGGACAACACCTAGTTCGTCAGATTCGCTATTAGTGTTTATGATTATGTTCTAAACTTATACCACCGTCTTCTTGGTCGTCGGGTAAAATTTCTTCTATGTTTTTTGCTTTGTCGACAAACAGTATACCGTCTAGGTGGTCTACTTCATGCTGGAAAATATGTGCTAACAAACCACCAGCACCACGTGTAAACTTGGTACCGTGTTCGTCGTACGCTTCGATAGTAACATTGTTGTGGCGTTTTACTGTACCATATAACCAACGACAAGACAAACAACCTTCACCGGCTTTCCATTCTTGTTTTGTAGAACGTTTTATAATATTAGGGTTTATATATACCTGATCTGTATTGTCTTTAAACTTTTTCGGGTCTGCATCGTGCAGTAGGGCACCGTTAACAATAAATATACGCAAGTTTACACCGATCTGTGGTGCAGCTATAGCAACACCGTCTGACTGACTGTGCAATGCGGTAACCATATCAGAAAGTGTTTTCTGTATTTCTGCATTACCAATATCTGCCACACTAACAGGTGTAGATATTTTACGTAATGCTGGGTGGCCGTCTTGTACAATATTGTTTGGCATAATTTAAAACAAAAATTATAAAATTTATTTTAATTTTTTAACGTATTCTAGTAGGTCAGCCATTTTAACTATTTCCTGAGAACGGGTTTCCATATCGCGAACAATAACAGTGTTGTCTATTGCTTCTTTTTGGCCGAATATTATTGCATAAGGTATACCACTTTTTTCTGCAGAACCTAGTTGGCCACCAAGTGAATCTTTGGACAAAGATTGTAAAATTGGTATATGTGCCTTACGAAGTATTTCAATAACGTTTAGACTTTTTAGTTTAGCTTCAAAACCAAGTTGTATAAAATAGAACTTTGGTTTTTTCAATATACGTGGCACAAGTTTGTTAAACCATGCAGTTTCAATAACACGGTCTACACCGATAGCAGCACCTATAGCAGGTACGTCTTTCTTAGAACCAAGTGTTTTAGCAAGGTAGTCGTAACGTCCACCACCGGCTATTGTTATTGGGCCACCGTCTTCTGCACCATCTAGTTCAACTATTTCAAAAACTGTTTTTGAATAATATGAAAGTCCACGAACAAGGTTTTTGTTTATGCGGTAGTTTATGCCCATTTGTTCCAAGTATTCTAATACTTGTTTAAAATGCTTTTTCGATTCACCAGTTAGGAAAGAGATTGAGTCTGGTGCGTTTTCGTTTATTGCAATTGTCTTAGGGTCCTTAGAATCTAGTATGCGTAGTGGGTTTGTTTTAAGGCGTTCGCGGTCTACTGCAGGTAGGTCGTTAATGTGTTTTTTGTAGTATGCAACAAGTTCCTTTAAGTATGCCGGGCGAGATTCTTTGTCGCCAATAGAGTTTATGTCTACAACTAGATTTTTAGCACCAGCTTCGTCTAGTATTGTCATTATTGTTTTTATTATCAATGCGTCGGCAATACTTTTTTCAGTACCAAGTATTTCCAGGTTGAATTGGCGGAATTCTCGGTAACGTCCGCGTTGTGTGTTGTCGTGGCGGTAAAGTGGACCATAACTGTAGAACATTACAGGTTGTGGTTGGTTGCCCATACCGTGTTCCATATATGCACGCATTATAGATGCAGTGTATTCAGGGCGCAATGCCAACTGGTCGCCACCTTTTGTTTTCAAAGTGTACATTTCTTTGTCCACTATGTCTGTACCTTCACCAACACCCATTAGCCACAATTCTTGTTTTTCCATTATCGGTGGTTCGATAGGTTTGAAACCATAATACAGTGCTACTTCTTGAGCCTTTTCAAAAAGACCTTGGTAGTGGTAGTAGACTTCACCGTGTATGTCGCGCATGCCTTTTACACTTTGCAAAGGTTCTTTTTTATTTGATGCTGGTTTTTTTGGAGTTGACATAAATTTGTAATTATTATTCTGATTATTTTAAAAGTTTTTTATTCTTCTGTAACTTTACCTGGTAATACGTTTATTGCGTTAAAAGGGTACAGTCTAAGGAATGCGCGCCCTGTTAGTAGTTTCTTAGGTACAAAGCCCCATCCGCGCGAGTCGTAACTTTCTTTGCGGTTGTCGCCCATAACATAGTAACTATCTGCGGGAACTATTCTATCTACTGTGTCTAGTTGTGGGTCGGGCACGTAACTGGTTTCGTCTAGTTTTAACCCGTCAGGGTGTTCTGTATTATATATTGTTACTTTGCCTGCTGTTATAACAATACGTTCGCCGGGTAGGCCTATCATGCGTTTTATAAAATACTTGCTTGGGTCGTTTGGGTACTGGAAAACAACTACGTCGCCACGATGGGGCACACCTATTTCATAAGACAGTTTGTCTACTATTAGGTAGTCTTTGTCATGGAAAGTAGGGTACATAGACAAACCAGAAACAACGAACGGCTGCATTATGTATAAACGTATAGGTATAATAATGGCCAATGCAATAATGAAGAAACGTATAAACTCTTTAATTTCTTCCTTTGTAGTTGGCTTGCGTTCGACACTAGTCGGCTGTTCTATTTTGTTGTTTTGTATGTCTTCCATATGGGCCATATTATACATTATATATGGCCTTGACGGAAATAGGTGTTTTGTTGTATAAAAAACCCCCGCTATTTTCGGATAGCGAGGTGATTTGTTGGTGGGATAGGGAATGTAAACTAATTTGTTGCAGCAACAAAACTAGGGGTTGGGTTTTTTACTTTTTGGCAAAATGTTTTCATTTTTTTAGGGCAGTGTTCTAAGTCAGTATCGTTTTCAGATCGAACTGAACCGTTTACTATAAACTTGTCGCCATATGGTACATAGGGTTCTACATTTTCTGTAGAATAACCACTAGTTAAAACGAGTTTTTGAATTACAAGTAGTGAATTTTTTATAGCAATTACTTGTTCTAATTCCGGAGGTGTTCCATAATCTTGATTTGAAACAATAATGTCTTCTGGGTTTAAAATGTCAACAATAGTATTGCCATTTCTACACCACAACATATCAAGTTTAATTTCTTTAGATTTCTGTATAGTAGATTCTAATTTAGAGACATCTTTGATGTCATAGATCTCAATACCGACAGATTTTTTAGGGTGTCTGTGTTTTATCAACTCAGACAAATGTAGTAGGTTTGGGTATTCCCCATGCAAGCTAATTTCAGAACCAAAAAATATATTTGTCAGAATTATTCCGTCAATACATTCTGTGGTCAAAATTCTTGTTACTTCGCGCATGCACTGTGCAAAGTTTAGAACATCTAATAATACAAATACTTGTTTTTCTTGTGCCATAACTTAAATAATTTTTTATTATACTACCACATAAAGACATTTTTAACAAATTATGATATTATATAAAAATGATAGTTTTTGCCTTAGGTAATCCAGGAAAAGAATATGAACAAACCCGCCACAATGCGGGGCGGATTACACTTCCAGTAGATAGTGGACAGTTTACAGTGGACAGCAATAGCAAAATACAAATACTTTACCCAGACACATACATGAACGAATCTGGTCAGTATGTAGCCAAAATAATGCGCCAAAAGGCCGAGGGTACACTATGGGCCGTAATACACGACGACATAGACATAGCAATAGGTGCAATGAAGATTTCAGTTGCCAGTGGCCACGGTGGGCACAACGGTGTGCGTTCTATAATAGACCACATGGGCAAAGACTTTATTCGTATTCGTATTGGCATATGTCCGGTAGATACAGAAGGCAACCTGCGCAAACCACGTGGTTTCTGGGGTCAAAATAAAACAGCAGACTATGTACTGCAAAAGTTTAGTGGACCAGAGTTAGAAAAAATCCGTGCACTGACACCGACAGTTACAAAGGCGCTAGAAACAATTGTTACTGAAGGCATAGAAAAGGCGATGAGTTTGTATAATTAAAAAAGCCTTCTGCGCTTGCAGAAGGCTTTCGTCTATTTTATTTTTTTATTCTTTGTTTTTCTTTTGAAAAAGAAAACCTTTTTTTTAACTTCCTCCTGCACATATGATATTTTTTCTATCATTGGTGCACGCTGACCTGCATCGGTTTTTTGTTCAAATTTGTATTGCCAATAAATTTGTTTAGCTATTTCTATTATACATTTCTCTTTTTCATTTATTACATTTTCATGTAATTGTATGTGAATTTCAAAATCATCAGAAACATCAACACTTTCAATAAAATTACATGCTTGAAATTTTTTAATTAATAGAAAAAATGAAATCAAATTTGGTAGACTTTTAGGGCCCGTTTCGCAGTAACATAATAAATCGTCTGTATCTATTGCGTCAATTATATCCACACCATACTCCTCCATTATCAATACTTCTGTCTTGTAAAAATGCTCAATAATAGATCTAAGTCTTGGTATTTTGCAAAAAAGGTGTTCAGTATTTATATAGTCAATTATAAATACTTCATCATAAAACGAATATATTTTAGTATTTTCTTTATTTTCCATGATTAAAAAGAATTTAAATTGTTTCTATTATTATATACATACGGTATATATATGCAATAGGCGATTCTGCACAACAAAAGAGCGGCGCCGTAGGCGCCGCTCTTTTGTTTGTTACTGCAAACTATAAACTGTTCGCTGTAAACTGATTTTACGCTTTTTTAGATGGGTCCATCCATACTAGTGTCATGCGTTGGTCCTTAGGTTCGAACAATGTAACTTGGAAGTCATATGTTTTACCTAGAGAAAGCTTTTCACGTAGTTTGTCTTCGCCACCGAATGAAGAATGGTGTACAAGTCCGGCAACGCCTTCCTTGATAGATACCAATGCACCGTGTTTGTTGTACTTGATAACTACACCTTGGATAATGTCGCCCTTTTTAACTTTACCGATGAAAACGTTCCATGGGTTTTCTTTTAAGGCTTTGATAGATAGAGATATTTTACCTTCTTTTATCTCAATTATCTTTGCTTTTATCTTTTCACCAACTTTAAACTTGGTTCGTGGGTCGTCCACTAGGCCCCAGTCAAGTTCTGAAATGTGCGCTAGACCTTCTAGACCGTCTTCAACTTTTAAGAATACTCCAAAGTCTACTATACCTGCGATTTCAGTATCAACTTCGTCGCCAACTGTGTATTTACCAACCATTTCTGAACGTTCTTCGTTTGTACCGTCTTTTTCAGAGAATATTAGTTTACCTTCCTTCGGTAATGCAGTTATCATAGTTACTGACAGCTTTTGGCCAACTAGTTTCTTAAGTTCGTTAAGAATTTTATCCTTATCTGAATCGTCTACACGTGGGTAGTGTTCAGCTTTAAGTTGTGAAGCAGGTAGGAAGCCCATAATACCTTGCCAGTCGATTATTAGACCACCTTTGTTTGCTTCTTTAACAGTAAGTTCCAATGGTGTTTTAGCACGGATTATTTTTTCAGCTTCGCCCCAGATCAATGCTTGCTTAGCTTCTTTCAAAGATAGTTCAATGTAACCGTCTTCGTTTTCAATGTCTACAACTTTAGCTTTGATAAGGTCGCCGATACTAACCTTTTTTAAAATGTCTTTTGCATTTGCAAATTCACGGCCGTATATAATACCTGTTCCAGCTGGACCAAGGTCTATATATACTGCAGCTTTTGCAGTTCCAATAACTGGACCTTCAACTAAAGTGTCCAATACTGGTTTATCTGTTGATTTTTCGAAATATGTTTTCATACAATAAAAATTACCGCATTATTAAGCGGTATCCGGTAGTGCTTCTTCCTGTCAGAGTGGTTGGTGTGGGGAAGGGTTAGCCCTATCGGGTTTGGCTTAGGGTATACCCTTAGCCGGTTAATAATAGATTATAGTATACAGATTTTACATGGAAATGCAAGGTATGTAACCCCACCCGACCTCCCCTTAATTTAAGGTGAGGAGGAATTACTCTTCCCCCTATGTAGGGGGAAGCTGGATAGGGGTACTTGGCTATTAAATATTACACTACCCACAGAAATAAAAATCTGCTATACTACCCCCATGGTTATCACATATTTCGGCAAACAATACGTTAAAATTACTCAGGGCGACCTGACTATTGCCATTAACATTCCTGGCAAAGATTCAGATTACGCTAAACTTCCACACTTTGGGGCAAATATAGTACTGTCATCTAACAACCACCCAGACTTCAATGGTATGGAATACGCAAACTATGGTGACAAGGTTGCATTTCCAATTTCTGGACCTGGTGCATACGAAGTAAACTCTGTTTTCGTTACAGGCACAGGCAGTAAAATAAATCTTGATAACAAAGACTACATAAACACTAGTTATGTAATGACTATCGACAGTCTAAACGTAGTTTTCCTGGGTGTATTACAAAATGCAGATATAAAAGCTGACATGCGTGAAGCAGTTGGCATACCCGACGTACTGTTTGTACCTATTGGTGGCAAGTCTGTTATAGATGCAAAGGCCGCTGCAAAACTTGCTAACAGTCTGGACGCAAAAATTGTAATACCCCTAGACTATGGCGACGACCAAAATGCAGACGCATTAAAAACATTCCTTAAAGAAGCCGGTGCAGAAGGCACAAAACCTGAAGAAAAACTTACACTAAAACGCAAAGACGTAGAAGGCAAGGAGGGCGAGGTTATGGTGCTTACAACAAATAGTTAAATTACTTTACAATCACAAAACACCCTTCCAAATTGAAGGGTGTTTTATTTGTATTGAAATCATAAAAACTCTTACCGAAAACCGCCACAGAAAATTTTGCTTGGTCGGCCTCCTGGACGAAAATTTTCGCGGACAAGTGAGGAGGCCGCAGGAAGCCGGCGAACGGTTTGAGGAGAGGGTGTTTTATGATGTAGTCAAATGGTGCTATAATAACACCATGAATATATATATTGCCTCGGACCATGCTGGGTTTGATACTAAGGAAGTTTTAAAACAATACCTTACAGAAGAAGGTTACGCTGTTTTTGACCTTGGACCAGAAAAATTTGACCCAAATGACGACTACCCACTAACTGTGTCGCCAGTTGCATTTGCAATGGAAAAAGACCCTGGAAGTCGGGGTATAGTATTAGGCGCATCAGGCCAAGGCGAAGCCATTGTATTAAATAAATTCAAACACATACGTGCTGGGCTATACTATGGTGGCAACGAACAGATAGTGGTATTGGCCCGCGAACATAACGACACAAACGTACTGTCACTCGGGGCTTTATTCCTTACTGCACACGAAGCTACC
>CAIQAW010000041.1 GCA_903869875.1 Candidatus Nomurabacteria bacterium
AAATGAAATAATAAAAACCCCGCGCCGGCGCGGGGTTTTTATTATTTCATTTCTTTTTTATATATCTAGATTTGCTTCCTTTGCATACGACTGTATGAAAGACTTACGTGGAGCAACTTCAGAACCCATCAACATATCGAACACACGGTTTGCTTCTTCGGCGTCGTTTACGTTAACTTGTTTTAGAATACGCTTGTTAATGTCCATTGTTGTTTCCTTCAGTTCCTCGGCGTTCATTTCACCCAGACCTTTATAGCGTTGTATTACCCATTTAGCAATTTTTGGTTTTCCACCTTTTGTTTCTTCTTCACCCTCTTCATCTCCCTCTACTTCTTCTACAGCGTCAGACTCTATAACTATTTCCATGTCAGGAGCTACGTCGCCAACTATTTTTACTTTTTCTTCGTCTGTATAAGCGTAGAATATTTCTTTACCACGTTTTATTTTATATAGAGGTGGTTGGGCAATGTATACATAACCAGCATCCAATATTTGTGGGAAGTAACGGAAGAATAGTGTAAGTATAAGTGTACGAATGTGGGCACCGTCCACGTCGGCATCTGTTGCTAATATTATTTTCTTGTAACGAATTTTTGATAGATCAAAAGTGTCACCTATAGATGTACCCATAGCAATAACCAAATTTTTAATTTGTTCACTGCCTAACATACGGTCTAAACGTGCACGTTCAACGTTTAGTATTTTACCGCGAAGTGGCAATATAGCCTGTGTACGCCTGTCGCGACCAGCCTTAGCTGTACCACCCGCAGAGTCCCCTTCCACTATAAACAATTCGGCTTCATCTGCATTACGTATCTGACAGTCAGCTAGTTTACCAGGCAAAGACATGCCTTCTAGTGCGCCTTTACGTAGTATAGAGTCTTTAGCAGCCTTAGCAGCCTTGCGTGAACGGAGTGCCAACATAGCTTTACTAATTATAGATTTAGCTTCATCAGGGTTTTCTTCAAAGAACATGTTTAGTGCTTCACCGAACACAACAGCTGTTGCACCCTGGGCTTCTGTTGAACCAAGTTTTGCTTTTGTTTGGCCTTCAAACTGAATTTCACGGAGCTTAACAGAAACAACAGCTACTATACCTTCTAAAACGTCTTCACCTGTAAAACCACCTTCGGCTTCTTTGATAAGATTATTCTTTTTAGCGTAAGAATTAATAACACGAGTCAGTGCGGTTTTAAAACCACTGATATGTGTACCGCCTTCTGGTGTATAAATGTTGTTTGCAAAAGGTACAATTTTAGTACCGATGTCGTCTACATAACGTAATGCGATTTCAACATCAACGCCGTCTGTTTCTTTTTCAACATAAAATATTTTTTCTTGAACAGCTTTTTGATGTTTAGTGTAAAGTTCAACAAGTGAAATTATTCCGCCTTCGAAATAGTAACTAATACTTGGCGCCTCGATGCCAAGGTCAGCAAACCAATATTCTTTTGAAAGGTCTAGTTTTTCTGTGTATTCACGTGCATCAATAATACTTACACGAAGTTTCTTAACTAGATATGCTTGTTGTTCTAGTCGGTGGCAGATAGTGTTCCATTCAAATGCAATTTCCTTGAATATTAATGCGTCTGGTTCGAAAGTTATAACAGTACCATTGTTTTTTGTACTACCAACTTTTTTAACAGTTGCTTTTATTTTACCTTGACTATATTCCTGTGCATAGACACCGCCGTCTTTGTGTACTTCAGCTTTTGTGTATATAGACAGCGCATTAACAACAGACGCACCCACACCGTGCAGTCCACCAGAAACTTTATACCCCGACTCTTCACCGCCGAATTTACCCCCAGCATGCAGGGTTGTCATAACAGTTTCAAGTGCTGAAACTTTTGTTTTAGGGTGTATGTCTACTGGTATACCACGGCCGTTGTCGGCCACGCGAACACGGTTGCCAGGTAGCATTACAACTTCAATATGGTCTGCATAACCACCCATGGCTTCGTCCCTGGAGTTATCAAATATTTCCCATATAAGGTGGTGTAGACCTTCGATACCAGTACCACCGATGTACATGCCCGGTCTACGACGTACAGGTTCTAGACCTTCCAATACTGAAATAGATTCAGCACCGTAACTGTCTTTTTTCTTACTGCTTTTTAGGAGGTTTTCTTCTTTAGCCATACATATATTATAGCAAATTTAAGCCTGTATTGCAAAGTAAATTCAAGCAAAAAACCTTTACATTATAAAGGTTTTATTGTGCTTTCTATGTTTTTAGTGTTAGTTTACAGTGTCTGTATTAACTGGCACTTCCGTGGTGGTATTTGTAGTATTTTCAGTTGTATTTTGTGTATTATCTGGTGCTGGTATTTGGGTATCTGTAGCTGTGTTTCCAGTAGTTACGGGTACATTTATCTGTGTTGTATTTTGGTTATTGTGTGCAGATTCAATAAGTGCACGAATGTCCGATTCGTTTAGACAAGTGCTTTCATCTACACAAATTTGTTTTGTGGTTATTTTATTTGTAAAAATATTTTCTAATGTATTAGCACTGTTTGCTAAAAAGTTTTTAATTAAATAACCCAACGTACCAGATGTATCAGTGTTTAGTCTAGTTAATGGTTCGATTTTTAAATTAAGACTTTGTATAGATTTAACTATAAGTGGTGTAAGTTGGTTATATGAAACTTTCCAATATTCGTTAGGGTTTTCTGCCTTAGAAACTGCGTCTGGGTAAACATCGTAAAGTTCTTGAGCTATAAAAC